>CAZAMY010000672.1:0-1777 GCA_964485995.1 uncultured Sediminispirochaeta sp. | reverse complement strand
GCCCGGCTATTTTGCCACGGACCGCCTGAAATCGCTGGATGCAAAAAATGCCGAAAACCGGGGAATTCCGGTTGAGGAGATGACGCAGGAGCGGCAGCAGTCGGTGCCCCTGGGCAGAGACGGCGACCCGAACGAGTTCGGAAAATCGGCCGTATTCCTCCTGTCCGGGGCGGCCGGCTATGTAACCGGGCACTCGTTTGTGATTGACGGCGGAATTTTACGCTCTTTGATGTAATAATTCGCCAAAATAAGTACTTTTACGTATACCCAAACCCAGCTTATTGAGGATAATCTCAAGCTGTTAATAAAATATGGAGTAACAGTATGGCGATTATCGAAGCGCAACAGCTTTCAAAACAGTATGCAAACGGGGTCGAAGCCCTTAAGCAAGTAGACTTGCAGGTGGAAGCCGGCGAAGTGTTTGGCCTGCTCGGCCCCAACGGAGCCGGCAAAACCACTGCAGTCAGAATTCTTAACGGAACCCTGCAGCCCACCGGCGGAACGTACCGGGTGCTCGGCGAATCAAACGGTTCTACCGCCATTCGGCAGAAAACCGCTACCCTCAGCGAACAGGCGGCACTGTATAGCCAGCTGTCGGTCCAGGAGAACCTTTTGTTCTTTGCCGACATGTACGGTATCGAGCGCGGTACAGCCCTCGGGCGTATCCAGTACTATCTCAAGCGTATGGAGCTCTGGGATCGACGGGACGACAGACTGGCCACTCTTTCCACCGGCCAGAAGAAGCGTATCCAGATTGCCCGCACCCTTCTGCACGAACCAGAGTTGATATTTCTGGATGAACCGACCTCCGGTCTAGATCCCGATGCGGCCGAAAAGGTCAACACGCTCATTCGGACCCTGGCGGAGGAGCAGCACACCGCCATCTTTCTCTGCACGCATAATCTGCCGCTGGCCGAGAAAATCTGCGACAGCTTCGGCTTTCTCTCGAAAGGAGAGCTGGTAAAGCACGGCAGTAAAGCCGATATCGTGGATTCAATCCAGCGCGAAAAACAGGTCGAAATCGTCACGAATTCGGGACAGTTCACCTATCCAATAAGGGCTGAGCAGGAGATCAACAGCCATATTCAGTCGCTGATCAGCTCCGGCCATATTATTACCGGCGTGAAAATCCCCCAGCCATCCCTCGAAGATGCCTATTTTCATTACATCGAAAGGAGTCAACATGAACTGGTCTAGAATTCGTGCAGTTATACGCAAAGATCTGAAAGAGGTAGCCGGCATGAAGATGGTGGTGCTGCCGATGGTAGTAGTGCCCCTGCTGCTGTGTATTATTATGCCGGCGGCCATTTCCATAACCGTGTTCACCTACGGTATCAAATTCATCAGCAATGCCGAAATGATGGAACAGATCATTCCCCTCTACAATATACCGGAGGTCTTTTCCACTGTCCCGCTGCAGATCCAGTATATTTTTCTCAACTATACCTTTCTGCCGCTGTTCATGGTTATACCAGTGATGATCTCTTCAATTATCACCGCCAATTCCATCGTCGGCGAAAAGGAGCGCAACACCCTCGAAACCCTGCTCTATACCCCCATCACTCAGCGGGAGTTTATCGCTTCCAAGCTGCTGGGAGCCTTTCTGCCCGGTTTCTTCCTGACGGTAGTGGGATTTCTGTTTTATTTTGCGGTGGTCAACGCGATTTCTTATTATTACATAAACGATTTGATGGTGCGCAGCCCGATGTGGCTGGTGGGCATATTCGTGACGGCGCCGGCGCTTTCATTGCTGGGTCTCACCGTCACGCTGTTGGTC
>CAZAMY010000671.1:0-1785 GCA_964485995.1 uncultured Sediminispirochaeta sp. | reverse complement strand
ATTCGACAATCGAAAAACCGATTTGGATTCTGTTTTTTGCATCAACACTTTCGGAGTTTTCACTACTCTTAAAAAAGAAATCTTTTACTAGTGCCGCCAGTTTGTCCTGTCTCTGCAGTTTATTTGTAAGAATCTCATTGGAAAATTGAAACTCCACCTGGTAGTAGGTTCCGTTCCTGCTTTGTATATACTCGATCCATCCATTCGCCTTCCAATAATGGAGGACTGCTTTTATCTCCTTTACATTATAAATGGCCGGTGATTCTTTCTGGAGCTCTTCGTTGAGTTCTTTCAAGTTTAATAGCACTTTCTCCGCCGCATAATATTCTAATATCTTTTTTTGGATTGTATTAACTCTTTTCAGGCTGTTGCGTGTCCCATTACGGCTATTGGAAGTGTCAATCGCAATAACCAGATCTTTCCGTTCGCCGAGTATTCCGACTTCCCGTAAAATATTGATATACCTGCAGGTGGTGCGCATATCCAGTTCGACCAGATCTGCCAGATAGTCGACCTGCTGTTCCTTCTTACTGCGTTTGACCATGATTTGGATAATCTCATCCAGTTTCTGAAGATCGAAAGCAGTTAAATTGGCATAGCTGCGGATTTTCTTTTTAGCTTCCTCAATATTCCGAATTTGGAAACTATCGGCATAGACATGCGGAACGTTCAGCCCTCTGTTTACATACCCGCATTTCTCCAATGCGGCAATGGATGTCTTTACTTTTGTGTCAACATCGTAGGACTCTTTTTCCCACCCAGCTGCTCGCGCTATTTCCAGAGCGGATTTGCAGAGGCGGTCCTTATTCCCTGACAATGTCTTGATGCTTCTCCAGACCTGATCAATGTCCTTGTGGTTCAGTTTACCCAACTGCAGCAGTTGAAAATGGATGTTTAGATCGTTCTCATTGAAGAGAATAATACAGTCGGCGTTGATATCTTTTTTTCTGCCGGCACGGCCGGCTTCCTGAACATACCCCTCCAGGGAGTTTGATATCTCATAATGGATGACTTTCTGCACATCATCCTTGTCCACACCCATGCCGAAGGCAGTTGTCGCCACGATGATATTCGCGTCTCCCTGCATAAAACTGTTCTGATTCTCTATCTTGACTTCACGATCCATTTTCCCGTAATAGGGAAGGGCCATGTAATTATCCGACGATAGTTTCTCCGCAAGTTGCAGGCACGTCTTAACCCTGGTTGCATAGATGATAACCGGGCCTTCCGATTCATCAAGAACTCTCAACAGTTCCTGATATTTGGTTTTATTATCTTTTACGGGAATAATTCGATAATGCAGGTTCGGCCGAAACACTTTGGTGGTGTACTCTCCCAGTTTCAAACCGAGGGTTTCATGAAAGTAAGTTTTTATATCTTCGATTACCTGCCGCTTCGCCGTAGCAGTGAAACACGAAACCGGAATATGCTTTGTAAGCCGCTTCTCCTCCTGCAGGTGATTGATGAACTTGCCGATATACCCGTAGTCAACGCGAAAATCCTGTCCCCAGATTGAAAAACAGTGCGCTTCGTCAATAATGAACCTGGATATGGTGCGCTTCTGCAGCAGTACCTTTATTGTTCGCGACCTGAGAGACTCCGGAGACAGGTATAAAATATGCGCCCTGCCGTCCTCGATTTTCTGCAGCGCATCACTTCTCTCGATAGGCGTCTGCAAGCCGTTCAGGGTAACCGCCGATACAATCCCGTGTCTGGATTCGAGTACATCGATTTGGTCTTTCATCAATGATTGCAATGGCGAAATGACTACCGTCAGATGGCTGC
>CAZAMY010000670.1:0-1789 GCA_964485995.1 uncultured Sediminispirochaeta sp. | reverse complement strand
GGCTGCACTGCGGTGCGCGGAGAAAGGATGGAGGGGTGTTGGTCTCCATCCGCCCCGCGCAGGAACGGGCTGCTGCGGTAGTGCTGCAGTGCCGAGTTGACCTCTTTGTCGGTGTAAATGCTGGTCATCTGGAAGATTGGGAGAAGCTCATGTTCCACCGGGCCAAAGGTGCGGCGATAGCGCAGAGACTGGAGAAGCAGGGCACGCATTTTGAGTTCGAGAAAGCTCGGTCCTGGCGATCCGTCAGGATTGATGAAAGCCGGGGTTATACCCTTCGGTTTGCCTCTGGAAATTTCGGCTGCACGTTCGAATGCTGGCGAGGCCAGACTGTAGAGCTCTGATGAGAAAGAGCGGTTTTTCTTTTCATCGACATAACTGGTGGCGGAGCCGCCGTTGAGAATCCCGTAAGCTACTTTCGGGAGCAGACGCATTCCAATGTGGTATAGATCTCTTGAGCTCAATACGATATTCCCATTCTGAGGCCGGCCATACTGATGCATTGAGGCAGGTTCCTTGCACAGTTCCGCAACCAGTGAATGGAACTGTTCGCTGCTGCAGGTGTACTCGATATTTCCGGTCATATCGATGATCTGCTCTCCGTCGACGTGGGGTAAACTGTCGACCTGTACCGGTTTAAAGTGATCGAACTCACCCCGGTTGAAACGATCCAGTATAGTGAGGGTCAGTTCGCGGTCGATACTCTTCCTTTGGAATTCGGCGTCCAGAGACGGATCAAGATTTTGCTTGTTCAAAACGGCCTCCCGTGCGCGGCTTAGAGGGTATCGTCGAACAGGAATTTATACTCTTCTGAACTAATGAGCTCTTCCGGCTCTTCCTGGCTGACGATCTCATTCAGAAGCGAGCGGATTTCTCGAATTTCTTCTTCCTGCCGTACGTGAGCACTAGTATACTCGTCAAAATGGGAGGAAAGGTCAAGGTAAGCGGCGATGTGTCCGCTTACTATACTGTCGAGGAGGTTGCAGAAGAGGCGTTTGGTTTTGTTTAAAAGGCGTAGGTTCTGTGGACGATCAACTACCACTTGATTTGCTGTCAATGAGCGGTAAAACTGAGACAGCATATTGTCGAAAAAGAGAAGGTCCTGATGTATCTTGTCGGCGAAGTAGGTGCTGTCGAGGTGTAGTTTCAAATTGCGTGCAAGCAGCCGTATCTGTTCATTCAGGAAGAAAATATCATCTTCATAGTGTACCCAGTGTCCCATATATACTGTGTCGGCTCAAAATAGTCCCGACTTGACATTGATCGCCCCTTATGGTAGCTTTTCAGCACCTCTTTATCCGCCTGTAGGGCGGATCTAAATGTCCGTAAGGAGGCCACATGCGTCAATACGAACTCACTGTAATCCTCGGTACCGAGGAGAACGAAACTTCTGCCGGCAAAGAGCGGGTAGAAGAACTCCTGAACAAAAGCGAAGCTAAGATCGGAAAAAAGGACGATCTCGGTCTTCGCGATCTCGCGTATCCAATTAAAAAGAGAGACAAAGGGCACTATTTTTACTACGAATTCGAAATGGAACCGGAGAGTGCCTACAAAATGGAAGAAGAATTAAGACTTGCCAATCCCTTGCTCAAACATCTTCTCATCAAAAAAGAAAAATAGCGAAGTGGAGTTCAAATTATGGCCAACGATATAAATTCTGTAACCCTCGTTGGACGACTGACTCGCGATGCTGAGCTCAAATACACCGGGGGCGGAACTGCCGTATGCAAATTTTCGATTGCGGTCAACCGCAGAGCGAAAAGCGGTGATCAGTGGCAAGACGAAGCAAGTT
>CAZAMY010000669.1:0-1805 GCA_964485995.1 uncultured Sediminispirochaeta sp. | reverse complement strand
CCAGAACTCCGGCCACTGCCGGGGTCAGCGGCAGTGTTTCAGCCGGCAGTAAGTGCATTACCCATAGGGCTCCAAGCCCGCCCAGTCCGCTGGCAAAGAGATTTACCCCGTACAAAACCGGTATCGAATTCCGGTAGAACCGCAGACACATACCGATGAAGAGCGCTCCGAAAAAAAACGGCAGCAGTACCAGCAGGTTATATACGATCAGAATCAACACCTGATCGACACTCTACAGAAGATACCGAATGTCGATGGGCAGCACCTTCACCAGGGTGTAAGAAACGGGTATTGAGGCGGAAAACGCCAGTAATACCCGCCGCGAAGAGGCCTGGAAGTGTCGGGAAATTCTGTTATAAGTAAAAGTGAGGTAGGTACCGCTGACTCCGAAGCCGAGCAGGGCGGTACTTATTACCAGATAGGAAAAATGGTGATACCGGATGACCGACAAGGCCCGCATGTAGAACAATTGAAGCGCAATCAGGGCAAAGGACACCAGAAAAATACTTGTAACTACTGCACCGGCGAGCTTCCTCATAGCTTCTTATTCGCCGCTTTTTTGCTGCGCCGCCCCGCGAAACGGAACAAAACGTACCGGCATGAGCCGTTCGGTCCGCACCTCTCCGCCGGAAGTTTTTCGAACCAGCATCAGAGACTGAACCTCGTACACTCCGCCCACCGGGATAACCATTCTGCCCCCCGGTTTCAGCTGCCGCAAAAGCGGCGGCGGAATGTGACCGGCGGCAGCAGTGACGATAATCGCGTCGAAGGGTGCATACTCCTTCCAGCCGTAGTACCCGTCGCCCTGAGTGGTCCGCACCCCGGTGTACCCGAGCCGCTGTAGGCGCTCGGAGGCCTGCACGGCCAATTCTTCAATGATCTCGATCGTATATACCTGACTCGTTATCTCAGCCAGCACGGCTGCCTGGTATCCGCTGCCGGTTCCGATTTCCAGAACCTTGTCACCTGCTTCGAGCTGCAGTATCTCAGTCATGTATGCAACGATATAGGGCTGGCTGATGGTCTGGCCTTGACCGATGGGCAGAGGTTTATCGCTGTAGGCCAGCCCCTGCTGGGCAGTAGACACAAACTCGTGTCTCGGCACCGCCCGCAGCGCCTCCAGCACGTCCGGGCTCTTTACTCCGCGGGCTTCGATCTGATTGGCCACCATTGCTCGTCGTTCATCAACATATTCTCCAGAGGATGCACTGCCCTCGGAAACCGGTGGTGCCGGCTGCCCATTTTGTGTACCGGAACAAAAGCCCGGAACGAGCGGCCCGCTTAGCAGGAGTACCGCTGCTACGAGCGTAACTATGTATTGCTTTCTTTTTATCATATACTTAGCCCTTCTATTTCTAGTATGAGACTCTGACCAGATATATTGCAAGGATTATACCTGCCGGACGCATGAAAATCATTTTTTCGGACGCTCGTACCCTATGTTACGGCTCAAATCGGACCCACGAGTATATATTACTAATACAGTAATTTATTTAGGAGGATATCATGACCATTAAAACCCATATTCCGGAAACCGAACTGGTTGAACTCAAAACTCTATTAGCCGCTCTGAAGGACGGCCCGCTCTCCCCGGACCAGCAAACCCGCATGCAGGCCCTGATGCAGCGCGTTGATGCCGGAACGCTCGGCGAACTCGAACAGGAGATAATCCGTGAGGGGGTCTCCCGGGAGGAGATCCGTACCAATCTCTGCGATATACATCTAACGGCCATGCGGGATCAGCTCGAGCAGCAAAAGGTCGAAGTTGAAGCACCCCACCCCATCCACACACTGATGGAGGAACA
>CAZAMY010000668.1:0-1815 GCA_964485995.1 uncultured Sediminispirochaeta sp. | reverse complement strand
CTGCTCCGGAGGCAAGGCGTCTTCAATCACATCCCGCTCCAGTCCCTCTATCCGGCGTTGAATGTCACGCTTTAGCATCTGAACCTCCGCCTGTGCATCGCGCTTGGTAATGCTGCGCTCCACAAGCCGTCTGACCAGTCCCTCCATTCTGGCGGCCAACTCCCGGTCGCTCAGATCCTCGGTGTCAGCCAGCTCGGCGGCTCGCTGTTCAAGTTCCGCCAGCGGGGCCTGCAGCTCGCCTGTAAGCTCCGCCTTCTGGGAGGAAAACAGTGGAGCAGCGGCCATCGGCAAGAGTAAGAACAGGATCGAAAGGGTGACGGCTGTGGCTGTCAATTTGAGGCTAAGGCCGGTTTCGAGGGGAAAAACCCGCCGTGCATCCAAAGCGGCGCAGCGTTGTACGACCCTACCGAGAAAAAGGCTCTCCACAGGCTTTGATTCTCCCGGTGATATGTAGAGCCGGTAGGCGGTGAGCAGGGCGCTGTGCTGCTTAAAGACGGCATCGGCCCGATGAAGCGCCTTCACCGGAGAGAAATTCAGGATGAGGGCCGGCACGAGGGCTGCCGCAAGTGAAACCGGTAGCACAGCAGCTGGACTCCAGACTGGCACCTCCGGAAAAAACTGGTGCAGGCTGTACAGAGCTGCGGCGACCGGCACGGCTGCACATGCCGCCCGGCAGCACAGCCGAAACAGTAGTGCCAGCCGCCATGCTCTTTTTAGAGACTTCAAAAAGCTGAAAAACCGGCCTTCCGCCGCAGTCTCAGTCACTTATTCATCCTCCTGCGCATGGCCGCGAATCTAATCCAGAGCGCCAGTACCAGTACAGCCGACAGCACCGGGTACACATTGCCCAGCGAACAGCAGATGTCGATGAATACTGTCAGCAGCAGGACCGCAGCCACTATCATCGCCAGCAGAAGGGGAAGCCTGAAAATTAGCGGCAGCGTCATAATAAAAACCGCCAGCAGCAGTAAATTGGCATGCAGCAGGGCGAATACGCCTATCTGGTCGATGAGATGATCTGGAGAAACCCCACTCAGTGCAGCGGCGGCACTCAGAGGGGGCCAGGTGAGCAGAACAAAAACCGTAGTGGCACAGAGGACGCCGATACACTCTCCGGCCAGCAGCGCCGGCTCCGGCACTCCCGTCATGAGGATCCAGTTGCGCGGATCAATTTTAGAGTTGGTGTGGATCCGCAGCAATGCGATAAGGAAAACCCCCACAGAGAGTATGAGCATGGTGATGAACCGTATGAGTTGAAAACTGTTCGGACTGAATCCCAGGATACTGAGCAAAAGCAGGTCACTCTTCGGCAGCGAGATGCGGAAACTCAGCCCCAGTACCGCCAGAGCTGAGAGATAAAACCACAACATACTCCGCCCGGCACATACTGCTTTCAAATATTCCCTAATCAGTTCCCGCATCGATGCTCTCCTTCCCGGCTGTGGGTTCCAGTTCGAAGACTACGAGACCATATACGTAAGTGCGGACTGCCTGCGGCGAAAAGTGGAATACGGAGGCAGGGTCTTCAAGCCGGGATAGAAGAAACCTGGATTGGTTTTGTTCGGCCTCGGCCTGCAGCTCTTTTTCTATCTGGGCAGAAAACAGCCGGAAATAGCGATTCTCCCGGGTTTCGATATCCGGCTGCGCCGGGGTGAGGGTTCGGCGTTCACCCGGGCCGATCAGTACCGCCTGTGGGGAGCTTTTCAGCGCATCCAGGGAAAAGGATGCCGGGACGAGTGAATCGGCGGCGATCCGGTTGCTTATCCAGGGCTTTAACTCTATCTCAGCGCGGTTTTCAGGGAGAGATACCTCATA
>CAZAMY010000667.1:0-1819 GCA_964485995.1 uncultured Sediminispirochaeta sp. | reverse complement strand
GTAGCTGCCTTCCGGACCGGAAGGCGTTATATCGACAGATCTAGTGCGCAGCTCCTCGAGATCCTCCGGTATACTGTCCGCTGCTTCGCCCTGCAGGCGGATTATACGGGGCAGCTCTGCGGCGGTAGTGAACTCGGCATCCTGCAGCCCCCCGCCGAGAGAGCTGGCTGCAAAGGAGCAGCAGTAGGTGGTGGCCGCGGGCAGCGCTTCATCGGGAATGAAGACAGCAGTACGGGCATCCTTCCAGAAGAATGAACCGCTGCAGAAGGGGCGGAACGAAACAGATTCTGCACACTCCTGCTGATCGACTGCCTGGGAAAAGCGGAGCTGCACGGTGCAGCCGACTGAGACTGCCGAAAGCGGACAGTCAGCCGGAGGAAAGTTCGCCTGCCAGTCGAGATCAACCGGGCTCATCTCATACGTCAGTTCCTGCGGTGCCTGGTAGTCGATGTAATAGGCGGCTGAAGGATAAGGCAGCTCTTCGAACCCGATTCTGCACATGCTGTGGTTTTCCCAGCCCTCGAGTGGCGAAATAGTGAGCAGGGTAGAGCTCTGGTTCCATTGAAAAAGGTAGTCGGCAAGCGGGCTAATACTCAAATCCTGGATCACACGAGTTCGCTCCACCTGATGGTCGAAGGTTATCTGCAGGGCGCTCTGCTCTCCAATTGTACTGCCGTCCTGCGGTGCGTAGCGAATCGGGGGATTCTCGGCAGATGGAGCCCGCAGATAAAAAAACGGGATGCGGTGTTGTACCCGGTATGATCGCCCATCGCGAAACAGGAGTTCTCCCTTAATCTCCAGACTGTATCGGCACCCGGCGGTCAGTGGGCTGAGTGGATGGAACTCGAGACAGTCTTGTTGCCAGATGAAGCTTCCGGCCACCGGCCCCGCCAGTGTAGTCAGCCGGACGAGCTGTTCAGCGGAGGCGTGGTCGACTCCCGAAGCGAAGTGAACGTTGATGCCCTGATCGGGGCCGAGAACCGAATTCCGGGCAGCAGGACAGGTAGCGCGGACCGGGTTCATTTGCAGCTTCTCGAGCAGCAAAGAGCACTGTACTAACGGCGGTGTGAAGAGCAGCAGGAGTAAGAGTGCTCGCAGCCGCGGCGCGTGATTATGGAACATGTTCAACCTCCTCTAAATCTTGAATGAAAATAGTTCGTACTTTACTTCCCTCCTTCAGGCCGGGTGGCGGGGAGAGAATTACCCTTTCATCGGGAGTGATATCACCGGCGGCATACAGATATTCACCCTTTGAGCTGAGAATCTGCACCTGCCGGCGATAGCAGCGCCCCCCTTTAATTACATAAACCTCTGAGCGATAGCTCTCTGGACGGAGCGCGGTATGGCATGGGTCCCCGGGGGAGTCCACAAGCGCCTCCGGCGGCAGGGTGACTGCGTTCTGCGCTTCGGCAGTGTGCACCCGCACCCGGGCCTCGCTTCCGGGGATTAATCTGTCCCCAGCAGACTCGATTCTGATAATTACCTCGCGGCAGCCGGTCTGCGGGTCTATGAGCGGCGAGATGTGCTGGACCCGGCCGAGTGAATCTGCAGCTGCGGATTGGGGAAAGTGGATGGAAACGGATTTCCTGCTGCGCAGTGCATTACAGACGGCGGCAGTTACTTCGCCTTGCACATACAAAGGACTGGTTTTTTCAATTGTCAGCAGCGAATCTCCGCGGCGGAGGTAGCTGCCGGGCAGTGGACGAACATGCGCGGCAAAGCCGGAAGCCGGAGCCCGTACGGTACAGGCGGCCTGGAGAGACTCATTACGGGATAGCCGCATACGAAGCTCTTCTATTCGGCTCTCGGAAGACTTGAT
>CAZAMY010000666.1:0-1820 GCA_964485995.1 uncultured Sediminispirochaeta sp. | reverse complement strand
CGTCCCATCACCAGGGTCTGCAGCTCGTCCCGCATCCACACGATTCCAACCGGCAGGGTCTGCCAGTTATTCTTGGTCATCAGGGTGCTGGCGAACATGTACTCCTGCCAGGCAAAGACGAAGGTGATAATGGTGGTGGCTGCCAGGGCCGGCCGGTTGATCGGCACCAGGATCTTGCGCCACATCTGAAACTCGGTACAGCCGTCGATGATAGCCGCATCGCGGATATCCAGGGGAATAGTGGAGAAAGCGCCCCGCATTATCAACAGGCCCCAGGGCAGATTCAGCGCCACATAGGGAAAGATAAGGCCGAGCCAGGTGTTCTGCAGGCCCAGTTCGTACTCCATCAGGTAGATCGGGATGAGGTACATGATGTACGGGATGGTCAGCACGCCGATGATCATCATAAACAGAATACTCTGACCGCGAAATTTGCGCATGCCGAAGGCGTAGCCGCCCATGGCACTGGAAACCAGCACGATCAGGACGGTAGAGATGGTGACCACCAGGCTATTGACCACATACCGTATAAAACCGGCCATCTCTGTAAAAATGTAAATGAAGTTTTCCAGGGTAAGGGCGTGAGGAATCAAGGTAGGAGGATATTTATATAAATCCTGCGTAGTACGTATAGATGTGACAAACATCCAAATAATTGGAAACAGAAACAGTGCGGCAAAAATCACAATTATTATAAACAGGATAGTTTCTCTACGGCGGGTTAATTTCATCTGTTCCTCCTATCCCTTCTGGGCGGTTTCGGGCTTGAAGATGCGATTGAGGACCCAGGTCATAACCAGGATGATGATGGCGGTCAGGTAGGCTACCTGCGAAGCCTCGCCCATCTCAAGCCGTTCGAAGGCCAGTTTCCACGAATACAGATACAGGGTAAGGGTAGCCGAACCGGGGCCGCCCTGGGTGATGACCTGCGGCAGGACGAAGACCTTCAGCGAGTTGATCAGAATCCAGATGCCGCCGATCAGCATGTAGGGCTTGAGGTTCGGCAGCACGATAAAGACGATCTCCTGGAAGAAATTGGCGCCGTCGACCCGGGCCGACTCCTTGAGAGATTTGGAGATGCCCTGCAGTCCGGCCAGAAAGATTATCAGGGTAAAGCCGATCATCTTCCAGGTGCGGGCCAGGACGAGGCTGTTGAGGGCGGTGCTTGGCTCGCCGTACCAGTCGTGGGTAATGTGTCCCAGACCGAGGGTACGGAGAATGTGGTTGAAAATGCCCAGGTCAGGGGAGAGAATCCAGGCAAAGGTTATGCCGACCAGGGACATCGGCACGATCATCGGCATGTAGAAGATTACCTGAAACACCTGCACACCCCGCTCCAGTTCGTTGACGAAGATCGCCAGCACGAGCGATACTAAAAAGGCAATAAAGAAATATGCCACTGCGAATTTCATCTGATTGAACAGAGCGGTATGAAAAAAGACATCGCCCGTGATCATGTCGAAGTAGCCCTGCAGACCGACGAAGGTGGGCGCGGAATCCGAGGCGTAATTGAACTCTGTAAAGCTCAGATATCCGGAGAAAAGCACCGGAAAGGCGATAAAGATAATTACGAACAGCAGAGTCGGCAGGAGAAAGATCAGCAGGTTAACCCGGTTCCGCAGGCTGTTTTTTGTCTGTAGTTTCATGAAGACCACCTCAAGAAATTGATACCATAGCAGCCGGGCGCCGTAGACGCCCGGCGTTGAGTTATGTTGCTTTACTGTGCGCGCAGGTCGGAAAAATCGAGTTCTTCGGATTCGTCCTGAATGTTCTGCAGAGCCTTGTCGACACTCATGCGCCCAAAGGCTGCCTCGGGCAGA
>CAZAMY010000665.1:0-1823 GCA_964485995.1 uncultured Sediminispirochaeta sp. | reverse complement strand
CAGTATATGGACGAGCCACAGCTGAAGCACATATTCTATTCTGTCTTTCAGGACACACGGTTGGTTGATGAAGTGTTTGAGGAATATAAACCACAGGGTGAGCCCCAAAGTTCCGGAAATATTCTCAAAGAGTTCGCAGAAGAATTCCTTTCCCGATTTTCAGAAGACACGGATTCTCTGCACCCCGATCTGGCAAAAAAGGTTCAGACGGTGCTCGATTTAGCAGACAGTACAATTGAAGCGTTGCAGCGTAAATACGGCGAAAAAAATAAGAATGCACGAATAAAGGCCCTCCTAAGGCACAATCGCTATTTTCTGATAAGGAAAGAAACCTGGGATTTTATCCTGGCGAACATTCTCGATGACACCATTTATCTAAGGTTTCTCTCATTGCTTAGTATAGATGCCAATGAAAAAAGACTGAACCCACTATTAAAGTACATATGCAATAACCTGAATTTCCTAATTCATCATATGCTGATACCTATAGGAAACAACAAATAACCGCGGATGGAAGAAGATAATAAATTAACTACGGATGAACACAGATGAAAGAAGATATTGGGGCGGGCTCCACCTGTCTTCCTTATATAACTATTCCAAATCCCATCCGCGCCCATCTGTGTTGCCCCCCCTGCCCCCACCCCATATATCCGTAGTTTATATAACCTCCCCATCCGTTCACTCGATCTCACACCGTTTTTGTTCGATTATCCTGCCCAGAGCTCTACTCTTTTTTGCTGCCAGAACCGGGTTCACCGCTGCCAGCGGAGGCTCGGGAACATGAAACTCCACCGCTTGCCGCCCACCAGCCGGCCGGAGATAGTTTGCCGGTCTTGAAATAACACCTTTTCCCATGGGAAAAGCCCGGCCCCGGCTCATTGCATGCAGGGGCTGCTGCTGCCGGGTATCCTCATTTTTGAAAGGACCGTAACTCTGCCCCCGCTTGCGGGCCATTAAGTCGTCGCACAGCTGGAACAGCACGCCACGGCGAGGATGGACCGCAAACACCTGCTTTACCTGCCGGCGCAGCTGCTTCAAGCTCTTAAGCGGCACCTGCATCGCCAGCCGGTACAACCCCTGGCGGGCCTCATCACCGGGATCATCAGCAAAATCGTCCGAAACTTTGTTCTCTAAGCGCAGTGTAGCCCCGCCGATCTCCCTGCTCTGCGACCAAAGCACCGGCACCGCTGCCATAGCCCGTTGTCCTGGGGGGCGCTGACCCCGCTCCGCCGCCAGAAAATCGAGCAAGGCTAAATAAAAGCGGGTCGACAACTCCTGGGGCCTTGCCTTCGAAGCCCGATTCAAATGTCGCCGACCCTTCTCTATATCCCGGCTGCGGATGTAGTGCAGCCCCAGGCGCTTGTTCAGTACAAAGTTGCGCGGATTGCGCCGCAGGGCATCCTTCAGCTGGGGAATGGCAAGACGGTACCGGGCAAAGGGAATCTCGGCGAAGGGCGAGACCTTTTTCAGGTGGGACATAATAGCCAGGGCAATCAAAACCGTACCGGCATCCAGCAGCAGAGCCGCACCGATCAGGTTCAAATCGAGAAAGCTGTTGTACAGACCGTGCACCACCGCCGCCGCAGCCACCGCATTCACCACCAGCCACGGCCCATAGTCAGAGGCCCTCTGCCCATCCACCGGCCGGGTATACAAATATACCCCCGCCGCATAACCCCAGATAGCCGCATAACTCATATGCCCGGCGGTAGCCATTATCGAGCGGTACAGCAGGATGTCCAGACCGTACACCGAGTAATACACATTCTCCACCACCGCAAAGGCCAGCCCCACCGACGCGGCGTGCAGCACCCCGTCCC
>CAZAMY010000664.1:0-1824 GCA_964485995.1 uncultured Sediminispirochaeta sp. | reverse complement strand
CACTTACCCCGCTACTCCTGCTGCTGGGCTTTTCGCCCCTGGAAGTAGTTCCGGCAGTGCTGTTGTCCGAACTGTTCACCGGCTTGCTGGCCGGCTTCACCCATCACAGCCTGGGCAATGTCGATTTCCGCCCTAAAACCATGAGCCCGGCCAAAATCGTCCACGGCATCCGCACCTTCGGCCTTAGCGAAAGCTACCGCCGCGGTCTGCCGGTACACCTGCGCATCGTTTTGCTCATCGCACTCTGCAGCATCGCCGGAACCCTGGCCGCTGTTTCGCTGGCGCTATCCGTTCCGGCCTTCTATGTAAAACTGTATATCGGTCTGCTGATAGTGGCCGTCGGACTGTTCATCCTGCTGCGTAAGCCCGGCCCCGGTGGCTTCTCCTGGCGCAAAATCACCCTGCTCGGACTGCTGGCCTCCTTTAACAAAGGCCTCAGCGGAGGAGGCTACGGGCCGGTGGTCACCGGCGGCCAGATTCTTTCGGGCGTCGACTCGAAAAACGCCGTTGCCGTTACCTCGATGGCCGAAGGCCTCACCTGCCTAGTTGGAGTGCTCACCTATCTAGCCAGCACTGCCGTCATCAGCTGGAAACTGGCCCCCTACTTGTTAATCGGGGCCGTGGCTTCGGTACCACTATCGGCCCTCACCGTGAAAGTAATGAAAACAGGCCTGTTACAGTCGGTCATCGGTATCATCACAGTACTGCTGGGCGGCCTTACCCTGTACAAGATATTCCTTTAAGCACCCATCCCATGCCTGGCAGCACAGTGAAACCACTGTGTGAGCGGACTGCTCGGATCAGGTGCGCACCGCAGCAGAGCGAGGAACGCACCGACAGCCATGCATCCTGGGGTGACTTCCCCCTCCTATGCTCAATATAGATCCATGACTCCGCTGAGTCATTTTTTGTGCATTTTCAAATCAGTAAAACGGTAAACCTCCGACCCAACACTTAAAAAAAGTTGAAGACCCCCATTAGAACCGCAAGGGTGGTAAAACCAAGCCCCATTGTCCACTGAAGAACCGAGAATCTCTTTTCGAAGGAGTCGAGTCGCTTCTCGAGAACTTCAAAATGTTTCTCAGTATATTCACGCTCCGCGATGAAACGCCGATCCATGTATTTTTGAGTCTGGTCGAAGCGCTGATCGATCGCTTCAAAGCGGCGATCCATGTACTCACGCTCCGCATTGAAACGCCGGTCCATGTCCTCCTGGACCTGGTCGAAGCGTTTGTCGATTGCTTCGAACCGCTGATCCATAAATTTTTGAGTCTGATCGAAGCGCTGGTCAATTGCCTCTAATCGCTGATCCATATTCTCCTGAAGGAGATTGAAACGAGTATCCATTGCTTCCCGGAGATTTTTCAGTTCCTCCTCGACCCGTATGCCCCGTTCTATGAGATCGAGCTCCCGCTCACCGCGAAGATCGTGCATCCATTCGCCGAGATGGGAACGGACATAAGCACCGATTTTTTCAAGCTCTGTGTTTCCCAGTTCCATAACCATACCTGCCATTTCATACCTCCTGTGTTTTGTCTTTCATAAGACAGGAGAAGGTAGGTGGCGTCCTCACTTCAAAAATTCTAAATGCAAAAGCAGGAAAATGCAAGAAATTTGCGGCAGCCCAGCAACACTCATTTTAAAGATTCTGAGACTTCTAAAATAGAAATTGCCGGCGGATGCTGTAGCGCTGCTCTATCTGCACACCTGTAGCTGCGAATTACAATTGTGAATCCGACCGGATCATCGAACCCGCCAATGCACTTTGCTGCGGATGCATATGATCACATTCAGACTGATCAATCCACCCGGCTCAGACCCCAA
>CAZAMY010000663.1:0-1836 GCA_964485995.1 uncultured Sediminispirochaeta sp. | reverse complement strand
GAAGGATGCGGCGCATCCGATGCTGCATCTGTTTATCGCCACCAGTCCCCTACACCGGCAGTACAAGCTCAAAAAGGACCGTAGCCAGGTGCTCGCATCGATAGCCGAACACCTCGACTATGCCCGCCAGTTTTTCGATAAAATCGAATTTTCTCCCGAAGATGCATCGCGAACCGAGAATGACTTTCTGTTGGAAGTAGTCAAAACAGCGATTGCCCACGGCGCAACCACTGTTAATATACCCGACACGGTCGGCTTTGCCATGCCCGAAGAGTTCGGAGAGCTAACCGCATGGTTGGTAGAGAATGTTCCCGAATTCCAGAACGGTACAGTTGATCTTTCAGTCCACTGTCATAACGACCTCGGTCTGGCGGCGGCCAACTCACTGGCGGCGGTCAAAGCGGGGGCCAGTCAGGTGGAGGTGACGCTGAACGGAATCGGCGAGCGGGCCGGAAACTGTGCCCTCGAAGAGCTGGTGATGGGGTTGGAGGTGCGCCGCGACCTGTTCGACGTGACTACCCGCATCAAAAAGGAGTATCTCTATCCGACCGGGAAGCTTCTGCAGAATCTGACCGGTCTCCTGTTTCAGCGCAATAAACCGATTTTCGGTGATAATGTCTTTACCCATGAATCCGGCATCCACCAGCACGGGGTGCTCTCACACCGCGAGACATATGAGATCATGAATCCGAATACCATCGGGCGCCACAGTGAGAGCCTTGTGATGGGCCGCCACTCTGGCAAACATGCCCTGCAGGAGAAGCTGCGGCAGTACAATATCCGCCTGAGCGAAGAGCAGTTTCAGAAGGTATTCGAACGTTTTGCCGAAATTGCAGACAAGAAGAAAGAGGTGTACGATGAGGACCTGTTTTCCATCGTTTCCAATGTTCTGGGCGGGATGATAGACGGGTATCGCATGCTCTACTTTCATGTGTATACCGGCAACACGCTGATACCCTCTGCAACCATCAAATTGAAAGAGAAGGATGATGAGTATGTAGCCACCGCAACCGGTGACGGCCCGGTGGATGCCATGTTTAACGCGATTGACGAATGCTGCCAGATTTCGACCAGGCTGGAGGAGTACATCATCCAGGCGGTCGGTTCCGGTAAGGATGCGCAGGGGCAGGTTAAACTGATGCTCGATGTCGACGGCGAACTGTTTGCCGGGAAGGCCTCGTCTACCGACATCATAGAAGCTTCGGCCCTGGCCTATCTGAACGCGGTCAACCGTTATGTGCTCAAGCGCCTCTCTGGTGGTCAGTCTGCCGGGGTAAATGGGGCTGAAGTGAACCCAGCCGGGGCCTCGGTTTAGTCGGTACTCCCGGTGAGTACTAAAGGAGAAAACAAATACATGAGTAATACACAACAGGCACAGACGCTGACCGAGAAAATATTCAGCGAAAAAGCCGGACGCAGAGTTAAACCGGGCGACTACCTGCTGCTGGATGTAGATGTCGCTCTGGGTAACGACATTACCGCTCCGGTGGCAATTAAGGAGTTTGAGAGGTTCAAGGGAAAATCGGTATTCGATCCCGACCGGATCGTCTTTGTAGCCGATCACTTCACTCCGAACAAGGACATCCAGTCGGCTATGCAGGTAAAGATGGTGCGCGATTTTGCCCGCACTCACGGCATCGAGAACTTTTTCGATGTAGGCAAAATGGGAATAGAGCATGTGCTGCTGCCGGAGCAGGGCTTGGTGAAGTCGGGGGACCTGGTAGTCGGTGCCGACAGCCACACCTGTACCTACGGGGCTTTGGGGGCCTTCTCCACCGGCGTGGGATCAACCGACCTGGCGGGTGTCTTTTTTACCGGAAAGGCCTGGTTCAAAGT
>CAZAMY010000662.1:0-1838 GCA_964485995.1 uncultured Sediminispirochaeta sp. | reverse complement strand
AAACAACTGCGGCTGGCCAGTACGACCCCTACAGAACGTGGAAATCCATTCCCGGGGCCGGGGCCTTCCATGCCGATGATGGCATCCATCACTGCGTAGACGGAGTGTGTTTTCTGCACAGCCTGCTGCAGATCCACCAGCATCTGGGCAAACTCTTTCCGGCCGGGATATTTCACGTGCAGGCCAGCCTTGGTGTATCCGGGTATCAGACCGTAGAGATTCTTCATGGCCCCGGTGTAGTACATGAACTCATGGGTTTTTAGTTTAGGCAGAGAAATTACCACGTCTGCCTTATCCAGTGCTGCGGTAAGCTGGAAGGAGGACTCTATCAGCGGGCTGTCGACCGTAAACTCACGCTTGCCGCATTTGAAGTCGACCCATTCTGCTTTCTCTTCATCGGTAACTTGTCGAATGCCGCAGCCGCGACCGTCGAAATCGCTGCGGTGAACGCCGGGGCTGTCGCCCACCATGATCCGGACTGCCCCGGCCGATTTCACATATCGTATAACCGCCCTGACGAACTCGGGGTGTGTCGAGAGCGCCCGTTCGGCAGCGGCGTCTCTCAGAATATTCGGCTTCAGCAGAACCCGCTTGCCGCGTACCTCCAAGCCTCCCGCCTGCTCGATGGCCTCTGCCACCGCGGTTTCTATCTCATGAGTTCTATAAGCCGGACAGCGCGTTATTGAAACCGGTATGCTCATCTTAATCTCCTGAACTCTCATTCCGTGTCGAGGCGGCGAATGCCGGCTGCATACATCGGACCGCGCCCTTCGGCTGTATCCGGCAGCACCTGCCAACCATAGCGTGTATGCTCACCGAAAGGCAAGTGCAGCGGGGCCAGTTCGAACCGGCCGGCTCGCTTTTTGTGCAGCTTCTCCAGTACTCCGTCGTTTTCTGCCGTGGAGAGGGCACAAGTGCTGTAAAGTATTAAACCGCCGGGCTTTAGCACCTCAAGCGCTGAAGCCAGCATAGTAAAGGCTTGAATTGCGAGGTGCTTGGTTCGCGCCGGGCTCCACTTTTTCAAATGAGTTTCGGATTGCAGTACATGCCGTTCGGAGGAGCAGGGCACATCCAGCAGTATTCGATCATAGGCCGCCTGCTCATGCCGAAACCATACCCGGGCGTCAAACCCGGTAATTCTCACTCGCTGCAGCTGTTCGCCACTCAGATGTTCATGCAGCACCCTCCGCAGACGGTGGCGGCGGGTTCCGGACCACTCGTTAGAGGTGAGTCCAATATGTGAAAAGCGGTGCATTAGAACCAGCGACTTACCGCCCGGAGCGGCGCACATGTCCAGCACTCGCTCACCGGACTGCGGGTCAAGCTGCAGCGCTGTATAGTAGCTCGCTTCGTCGAGAAAGTACGCATCGCCGGCTGTATCCAGTTGGTAATACGTAGACTCTTTGAGCAGGGCCTGCCTGAGCTGCGGCCAGCGGCTCGCGTACATGTCCTCGTAAAAATCTTCAAAGCTTATTCCGGCTTTCTTCTTACCCATTCCAACTCTGCCAATAATCGGTTACAGTATTTCTACTATGAGCCATCTGCACTGCAAAGCGGTCATTTTCGACCTGGACGGCACACTGTTGTACACTCTACCCGATATTGCGCGGGCAGTAAATCATGCCCTACAGACGAAGGGGCTGCCGCCACAGCCGGTCGAGGCGTACCGACAGAGCTTTGTCGCCATGTTCCCCGTGGCCGAGGTTGCTGTGACCGTGCGGGAGCCCGTGGGGTACACCGACGCGGTGACGAGCACGGGCGGCTGGACCGAGTGGCTGGACGCCCTCACCGCGCTGCGCCAGCAGGACGGCGCGGCGAGCAACGTCTACTACTACGGA
>CAZAMY010000661.1:0-1839 GCA_964485995.1 uncultured Sediminispirochaeta sp. | reverse complement strand
ACCGCTTTCACGGTAAATCATGAGAGGTTTCAGAATTTTCTGCATGGTTGGACTCATATCATGCTCTTCCAGCATATCGATCAGCCGCTCGCAGGCCAGCCGGGCGTGCTCTTCACGCGGTTGGTGTACGGTGGTAAGTTTTGGTCTGAAATAGCGGCCGAGTTCGGTGTCGTCGTATCCTACTACCCGGATATCCTCGGGCACTTTTGCCCCGAGTTCGCGCAGCGCCTCGATTGCCCCGAGGGCCACCAGGTCGGCCTCGGCAAAGATGCCGTCAAAAGAACCAAGCTGGTCTTTGCGGTCCATCACCGTCTGAAATCCGAAATCGAACGAACAGTCACCGCCGGCGACCATCTTCGGATCGAAGGCGATTCCAGCCTCCTCCAGGGCCTGCTGATACCCCTTGGTTCGTTCCATAAACTGGATTTCATCCGAGTCTTCACGCATACAGAGAATCGACCGGCAGCCGCCGTCGATCAGGGCCTTGGTGGCCATGTAGCCGCCATACACATGGTCGGTGAACAGGTAGTTCATCCAGCTATAATCAAAACTCCGCGGTTTGAAGTGCAGCACCACAAAGGGTATCCCCGAAGCCTGAATATACTCCCAGTCCTCCACAGGTATTTCCGGATGAATAACCAGTAAACCGTCGATTTTTTTCCGGCTGATAAGCTTACGGATATTGCTTTCGGCGGTATAGTGATTGCGGGGAAAACTGCCGATACTGTCCAGCGACGCCTTCTCCAGTCCGTGACGCAGCCCCTGCACCAGCAAACCCAGGTAGAGCGAATTCCCGAAAGTGTCGAACAGTTCGGGATATATGATTCCTATGGTTCCGGTTTTACGGGTGGAAAGACTCTGTGCACTGGCATTAAAGGCAAAGTTCAGTTCGCCGGCGATCTTTTTAATGCGGTTTTTTGTTTTTTCCGATATGAGCGGGCTATCATTAAGGCTGCGAGATACGGTAGAATGACTTACACCGGCAATGCGGGCAATATCCTTGATTGTGACTGTTTGTCTGTCGGTTTCTTTCTCTTTTTGATCCATAAAATACTTCGATCCATGCACACGGTTGCATTCTCTTATTTCCAGTATAGACCCAATTTGTACCCTGTCAAGGTAAAAAATATCCTTGCACACGGTTGCATAAACTTTTATACTTTCACTGTTACCCTTTAACACGGAGGCAGGCGATGAGCGGCCAGGAGAGTCCAATATACATAGAAAATGAGTGGTTGATCAGTGAAAACCGCTTCGACCCTATTCAGATTGTAACCACCGGCAGCAATTTCATGACCGGAAACGGATATATGGGATATAGGGGAACCTTTCCCGAATGGGAATCGGATGAGTATGTGGGCTGTGTAGTCAGCGACACTTATGACAATGCCGATGGAAAGTGGAAGGAGCTCTGCACGGTTCCAAATGCCCTCTATACTGTAGGAGAAATCGGAACACACAAGGTTCACCCCACTCGCACCACAGGCGAAGTATCAGATTACCGCCTCTCCCTCAACTACCGTTACGGACGAACATCCGGAAGCTACACATGGAAGCAGCCGGCTCCGGCTAAAGCCGCTGCAGCGCAGGAGTTGAATGTCTCTTTTGAACGCTTCTCCTCGTACTCCTCACTGCATTTAGTCGCACAGCGGGTAAAAATCCACCCCAGGCACGCCGGCAGCCTCACTCTTTACACCGGTGTCGACGGACAGGTCTGGAGCCTGAACGGTGACCATTTTAGCGAGTGTACGCCCTTTGAATCGGACGGAGTAATCGGTTTTCACTGCAGCACCACCGAAAATGGGCTGCCGGTAGTAGTAGCTCAGGGTATTCGCATCT
>CAZAMY010000660.1:0-1840 GCA_964485995.1 uncultured Sediminispirochaeta sp. | reverse complement strand
GATTACATCGGCGGGCGCTACAGCTCGACCAGTGCTGTCGGGGCGACTGTACTCTCGCTGGCCTTCGGTGCCGATGAATTCGAGCGGCTTCTTACGGGAGCTCACAGCGCCGACCGCCGTGCCCTGGAGCCTTCACTCTATGATAATGCCGCTCTTGCGGATGCCCTTATGGGAGTGTATCTGCGGAATGTACTCGAATATCGAGTGAGTGCGGTACTGCCCTATTCGCAGGCACTGGTACGCTTTCCTGCGCATCTCCAACAGCTCGATATGGAAAGCAACGGTAAACAGGTCAACCGGAACAGCGAGCCGGTGAGCTACGATACCGGCCCGGTTCTTTTCGGCGAACCCGGAACCAACGGACAACACTCCTTCTACCAGCTGTTGCATCAGGGTACCGAGAAAGTCGCACTGCAGTTTATCGGATTCCTCAAGAATCAGCGCGGCCTCGACGTCACCCAGGAAGGATTCAGCAGTCGTCAAAAACTAAATGCCAACCTGGCTGCCCAGATCGTCGCTTTTGCCAAGGGAAAACAGGACGAGAATGGCAACAAAAACTTTCCCGGCGACCGCCCCTCGAGCCTCCTGTACGGCGACGAACTTACCCCGGAGACCCTCGGCGCTCTTCTGGCCCATTTCGAAAACAAGGTGATGTTTCAGGGTTTTACCTGGAATGTGAATTCCTTTGATCAGGAAGGGGTGCAGCTCGGTAAAGTGCTCACCAAGGAGGTGCTCGGCGGAGAACCTCAGGACGCCGGTCTCAGCGCATACGCCCGTCTATTAGGGGTTCTGTAATAGAAATTCTATGACAAAAAAAAGGGCCGCCGGTGTTATGCCGGCAGCCCTTGGAAAATGAAAAGCGATGAAAAAAAACCCTCAGGGAAAAGGAGGTACAAAACCCTGAGGGATAACAAAAAAAGGAGGTCGATGAAAAAAAGTTTCCATGCTCTTCACTATGAAAACCACCCTGGCTGGCAATGGTTACATAGAAACATAAATTTTATGGGAAAGACCATAAATTAATTTTCTCCAGTAACTTAATAAGAATCATAAAAAAAGTCAACACTATCATGAAATAATTTTCACATAAACATAGATTTTTCAACGATACGAGAAATTTATTTGGCTGTTGCATCCGGAAAAAGCGGTGTTAATTAAACAAAACATCCGATATTGTTACAATTTTCACATTATAACCACACCCTGCTTATTTAATATACACCTGATTCTTCATGCTCATGGGCTGTCGAGTATTTTCGAGCACATCTCGCCACAAACTCCCTTCCACATCAACGTGGCGACGCTTAGATACGGCTACCCGCATGGGAACATGGACAAAGTTGTCATGCACCATACTGATGAGAGTTTTTGTCTTTCCTGAAACTGCCGCATGCACCGCATTAGCTCCCAGGCGGGAACAGTAGATAGAGTCGTTCGGGTTAGCAGCGGCACTGCGGATCATATAGCTCGGATCAATATACTTGATGTTCACTTCCATACCGTCTTTTGTAAAATACTCTTTTATCTTTTCCTTGAGTACAAAGCCGATATCCTGCAGCCGTTTATTACCGGACAGATCCTCCTCGCCGGTGTCACTGGTGAGCTTTTCTCCGGCGCCTTCGGCCACCAGAATAACCGCATGATTCCGGTCTTCCAGACGCCGCTTCAGATGTATAAACAGCCCATTCTCACCATCCAGATCGAAGGGACTCTCCGGGATCAAACAGAAGTTAACATCGCTCATTGCCAGCGCGGTATGGGCGGCGATAAATCCCGATTCGCGGCCCATGACCTTAACCAGTCCGATGCCGTTGATTGTATCGTGGGCCTCTGTGTGGGC
>CAZAMY010000659.1:0-1844 GCA_964485995.1 uncultured Sediminispirochaeta sp. | reverse complement strand
GTAAACAGCCTGGCTTTATTCATCCCTATAGCCATCAGCATGCCGAGTTCCTTACCTGTGAAAGCTCTTCCATTATTTTGTGTCTGGTTTTCCAGTTTTCGTTTTCCGAAATACACTGCCGTCCGATGTGTAAAGTCCGGTTCATAATGATCGGACCCTGAAGATTCGCGGTCATATCACGCTGCTCTTCCGGAATTGTCACGATTGTAAAGACGAGCATCTCATCGGTCGAATCGGGAGTGAGCTGAATTTCTTCGAGCTCCGATGAGGAGACATCCGGACTGTAATCCGGGCGAAAAATGTAAGGTTCGATAAGCACAAAGGCAATTTCCTGCACATCCATCGACTGCAGCCAGTAGAATGGCTGCTGCAGCGCATCCAGCAATACATAATTTTTCAGGTTTTCAAAACCCAGAATCCCGGAGGGGAAATGGATTTTTTGTCGCTGATCCACATCGATTAAGCCGTATGGCTTGGTATTCACCTTCATTATAGCTTCACCTGTCCTTATCTGAGAAAATCCAGTAGAGTCCGCTGCATAATTCTTCCGGCGGCGCCCAGGGCCGCCTGATGTGCTTGCTCTAGTTGTTTTAGTTCGGTAATAGCCTTGGTCATATCCAGGCCTACTTCTTTGGAGTTCTGCTCCTGTAGCTCCGGAACCTCCCCGTCGATTCTCCGCATCGCAACCTGAATCCGTTCATCCTGGGCTCCTATCTCCGACATTGAAGAGATCAGTTTGTCCTGCGCCATATCGATACCCTTCAAAGCCGAGCCGCCGATATCAATCGTATCTCCGGCATACAGCCTGTCTCGCAGATGAATTACCATATCAAACAGTGAACCGCCGGCTGCATTTGCATCAGGGGCAATATTAAACGGTGGTCGTCCAATTTCGGTTATCACACCCAAATCCTGGAGTACGTTGCCGCCCTCTCCGTCTTCTAAATGTAACTGATGCGGACTAGTCGTAGTCAAGGATAGTGAATTGTTTACCGGGTCTAAATCGGCCTTCACCTGTGCATTCGAATTGTTGATTTTAGCGATTATATTGTGGATATTATCACCGGCATCTAACCCGATCTCTTCCCCGTCAATGCGTATCGAGGTATCGTCGCTCACCACGTAGTTCTGAGCGTTTGTCGTCGAAAACACTTGCTGCTGCTCGGCCCAGAATACCTCGTTGCCGGCAAAGTGCTTTTTCACATAGTTGCCCTGCCCGATCTCCACCTCCGATGGTTTAATCGAACCACGGTACTCTACATCGGTAATCACCCGTCCACCTGCCTCTGGCACTGTACCCCGCAGCACTCTATAAGGGGTGGTAGCGGTATTATCTCCCCCGAACATAGTTGTTCCGTCGGCATTACGAGCATTCCCGATTTCTATCAGTTCATTTAGAAGCTGGTTCAGCTCTTGACCCATGGCCTGCTTGTCAGCCTTTGTGTAAGTGTCGTTGGCACCCTGTACTGCTAATTCGCGGACGCGATGTAGAATACGGTTGGCACTGTTCATATAGCCCTCGGCTACCCGGTGCTCACTTTTTACCCGTTCAGCATTCTTCGCGTACCGTTCGAGATGGGTAATCCTGGATAAAAACCGAGTTGAGTGGGCAGCAGCCAAAGGATCGTCGCGCAGGTTTTTTACCCTGCTCTGTGTGGCCATCTGGTTGTTCAGTTCGTACATGCTCTCCTGCCGCTTTCTCAGCTGATACTGCATGTCATTGATACTCATATTGCTGCTGACACGTTCCATTTACTACACTCCCATCCGGTTTATGATGGTATCCAGCATTTTATTTACCTCTGATACAAATCTCGAGGCAGCTGCATATCCGTGCTGAAATT
>CAZAMY010000658.1:0-1847 GCA_964485995.1 uncultured Sediminispirochaeta sp. | reverse complement strand
AGGGCATCGGTGCCATAGACTTTGCCCACCGCGGCGAGGAGGTGGTGGTAACCCCCGCCTTCGGCCGATCCCTCGGCGAGGTCGACTGCATCAACTGCGGCCAATGTGCCGCAGTCTGCCCCACCGCAGCCATCGTACCGAAGAGCCACATCGACCGGGTATGGTCAGCTCTCTCCTGTGAAGATACCTATGTAGTGGCCCAGATTGCACCGGCTGTGCGCGTGGCCCTGGGCGAGATGTTCGACCTGCCGGCGGGCCAGTCGGTCACCGGCAAAACCGCGCGCGCCCTCCGCATGCTCGGCTTCGATGCGGTCTACGATACCAGCTTCGGCGCCGACCTTACCGTGGTAGAGGAGGCACACGAATTCGCTCACCGGCGCCAAGCCGGCGAACACCTTCCGATGTTCACCTCCTGCTGCCCGGCCTGGGTAAAGTTCGCCGAGCAGTCCTTCCCGGATCTGCTTCCCAACCTCTCCAGCTGCATGTCGCCGCAGTCCATGGTCGGCTCGCTTGCCAAGCGTACTATTCCCGAGCAACTCGACATAGATCCGCAGAAGGTGAAGGTGGTTGCCATCATGCCGTGTACTGCCAAGAAGTATGAATCGCAGCGCCAGGAGCTGAGCCGCGACGGCCAGCCACTGGTAGACCACGTGCTTACCACCGCCGAGCTCGGCCGCATGATTCAGGAGACGGGAATCCGTTTTGCCGACCTCAAATCCGACTCCCTCGACCTGCCGATGGGCCTCAGCTCGGGCGCCGGAGTCATCTTTGGCAACTCGGGCGGTGTAGGCGAAGCGGTGTTGCGCTACCTGGCCGGCCGTGACAGCGGCCCCACAGTCAAAAATAACGGCGACCACCCGGGCAAGCTCTCCAACACAGGTGCACCTGCCCCAACCCCTGGCACCAATCTTCGAGCCGGCCGGTCTGTGCCTATCGATCTTGAACCACTCCGTGGCGAAGCAGGCGTAAAGGCCGCAACCGTTGAGATCGGGGGAGAAGAAGTTCGTATTGCGGTAGTCCAGGGTATCGCCAATGCCAAGCGCCTGGCCCGGGAGGTGAAGGAAGGCAAGGCCGAGATCGACCTGATAGAGGTGATGGCCTGCCCCGGCGGCTGTATCGGCGGTGCCGGCCAGCCGGTAAGCCTCGAACCCCAGACCCACCGCCTGCGGCGCGAGGGACTCTACGAGGATGACGCCGCTCAGCAGCTGAGACGAAGCAGCGACAACCCCTTCATCGATACCTGTTACCGCAGCGTACTCGGTGGTGAACCCGGCAGCGAGGCGGCCCACAAACTGCTGCACACCTCCTACCGCAGTCGCAAGCGCATCGCCGATGCGCATATCCCCCTAGTGCAGGGAACCGGCGAGCAAAAAACCACAGTGCGGGTCTGCGTCGGTACGAGCTGCTTCCTGCGGGGAAGCCAGGACCTGCTGACCACGCTTATCCACCGCATAGCCGAGGAGGGGCTCGAGGAGCTGGTGGATGTCAGTGCAACCTTCTGCAGCGAACACTGTGACCGCGGGCCTACAGTTCATGTGAACGATGAGACAATTTACGGTGCAGACATAGAAACGGTAATGGAGCGGCTTGCTGCCCGGGGGCGCGTCGTGAGCTTAGTCTAATTGGTGGGGAGCAGCTGTCTGCTCCCGCCTGCCTACATTCCGCAACCGCGGCGGTGTCGCAAACTAAGGACTCCGCCGCGCGCTTTATCAAGCCAAAAGCATATGATACAGTGCTTTCCAAAGCATGGAGGATACGAATGAAGAAGAAAAAAATCCTTAAAGTAGTTTTAATAGCACTGCCCCTTTTGTTAGTGCTTGGAATAACCTATATAGTCGGGGGCAGCT
>CAZAMY010000657.1:0-1861 GCA_964485995.1 uncultured Sediminispirochaeta sp. | reverse complement strand
AGGGAGTTCGAGAAAGAGATCGGCAAGTTTCCCGCGGTATTTCTGCCGGCGCAGGGCACGGCCACCGAAGAGGGTGAGAACATCGATTTTCTGATTACCCTGAAGCGGGATGACGACAGGGTGGCGCGGCTGCTCGAGAAATACGGCTGGGAAGAGAGACAGCTTCAAGAAGGCACAGAAGCGGGAGCTGAGAGCGGGGCTTCCCGCCTGCCTATCGAAGAGCTGGATGCCAAACTGGAGTCGTTGCGCTACACACAGAAAGATCTGGATGAGAGCCTGCGGCATACGGTGGAAGACCGGGCGGACAGCCTGGAGCGGATCTGGACCGGCCTGCGGATGCGCGAACTGACGCGCACGATTCAGAGCTACTACCGCAGAACCGACCGAACGTATCTGTTCTCCGGCTGGCTGCCGGTAGAGAAAAAAGAGGAAGTTACCAAGACCTTAATGGAGGCGACGGAAGGGCGCTGTTATCTGGAATGGCACTCCCCGCAGAAGGGTGGCGATCCGGAGGTGCCCGAGCAGGTACCGGTGCAAATGAAAAATCCTCCTGCTCTAAAGCCGTTTCAGTCGCTGGTGGAGAACTACGGTATTCCAGCCTACGGTTCAGTTGATCCTACTCCGATTGTAGCGGTGTTCTATCTGGCGATGTTCGCCCTGATGTTCGGCGATGTGGGCCACGGCCTGGTGGTGATGCTGGTGGGGCTGATCGGCGACCGCCGGTCGCGCAAGAGGGGAAAGAAAACAATGCTCTTCCCCCTGATCGCCTATTGCGGCGGGGCAGCGATTATCAGCGGGGCGCTGTTCGGATCGTACTTCGGTATGGCTCTGTTGCCGCCGCTGTGGTTCGATTACCACGGCATTGTGGCCGGCCACGGGGGCGGGCCCGGCAGTGTAAAGACGATGACCGATATTCTGATGATTACAATTTATTTCGGTATTGCGGTAATTACCACCGGTCTGGTACTGAACTGGATAAACCGGGTTCGCCGCAGGGACTGGATCGGATTGATCTGGGGCAACGGCGGTCTGCTGGTCGGCTGGATTTATGGCGCCGGCACCTACACCGCATTCTACTTTGTAGGGCAAGATTATCGGGGCCTGCCGCCCGGAGCGGCGCTGATCGGCCTGCTGGGGGTGCCGGTACTGCTGATGGCGGCCAAACCGGTGATAGAGCACCTCCACCACAACCGCTCAGTACCGGCGGACCAGCGCAGTTCGGCCAATGTGCTGGATATGGTGATGGAGTGGCTGGTCGAGCTGCTCGAGATTTTTTCCGGATACTTATCCAACACTCTGTCATTTATGCGTGTCGCCGGCCTCGGTATTGCCCATGTGAGCTTGATGATGGCTTTCTTCCAGATTGCAGAGATGGCGGCTTCCGGCGGAACCTTTACCCTGTGGTCGTATCTGATCCTCCTATTGGGTAATGCACTGGTAATCGGTTTGGAAGGACTGTCGGCTGGTATTCAGTCTCTCAGGTTGAACTACTACGAGTTTTTCTCGAAGTATTTTGCCGGCAATGGAAGAGCGTATGCTCCCATTTCTCTGCGCTCCGAATAGGCGCCGGGAATTAGGGATGAGAAATAGAGATAAATGTAGCAGAAGGAGTTACTGAAATGGAAAAAGAGAAACGCTGGTTTGTATCCCGCTTGCGGGTGAGCTTGATTGTAATGTTGATCGTGATGGCTTTTGCCAGTCTGGTGTTCGCTTCCAATACCTTTGCTCAGGATGCAGATGCAACCCATCAGGAGCAGACCATTAGTGAAGCCGAGGCGGGCGTGATGAAGTTCGGATTGATGGCGGCGGCAGTGGCTTTCGGACTGGGTGCAATTGGAGCCGGCATCGCAATCGCTAATGT
>CAZAMY010000656.1:0-1862 GCA_964485995.1 uncultured Sediminispirochaeta sp. | reverse complement strand
AGCGCCGCCTCGACCTCCGCCCGGCGCCTGTCCCTTCGTAGAATTTCCATTACTCTCGAGGGGCGTCCATCGGGATTTCGATCGATGCTATAGTTAAAACCTGAAATTCCCGAAGAATCATTGGGGATATTCCACTCAATTGCATAGTTGTCCTGACTGTAACGCTCACCGGCTCTGAAGTTTTGGGGGATCAATGTAGGTGCACTGACGGTTTGGTCCGGTTCAAGCAGAACCACACGGGAATCTCCGGCACTCTTGTTCTCCCATACTACATTAATTTTGTCGAAGCGTAAAAAGAACTCCCCGTACATACTGGAGCCGGGCATGATGCTCAGATCGTTGCCTTGCCAGCTTATGCCCTGACGGTACCCGAGAAAAATCCGGTTTTCCCCCTTTCGGTCGTCAAACCACAATATATAGGGCATCCCTTCGTTCACCATTACCTGCGGGCTGCGGCAATTTGCATTACCGCTGGTCACCCGCTCGGGCTCACGCACAAAGGTCCCTTCGGCATCCATCTGCACGTAGTAAATCTGCGGCGAAGTGGAGGTAGCAAAACGACGTTCCCAGGCCAGGTGCAATCCGTTGCGGGCACTCTGCAGGTATGGGCGTTGATTATCGAAGGTATTCACATCCGCGTCGTCTATCCCAAGAGAGTCCCAAAAACTGGTAAGACGCTGAGGCTCGCTCCAGCTCTCACCCCCGTCCGAGCTCGATACCATGAAAAGCTGGTAATACCGGCTCACCTCCGGCGAGGCTTGAAACACGATGTATTCCCGGTTGCCGTAACTGGCATGAGAGGGGAGATACACATACGAGAGGTTCGATCCGGTAACTAAGGGACGAAAATTCGTCCAGTTGCGCCCGTTCTCGCTGACCGAATAGGTAATGCCCAGCGAAGAGGTAGCAATCCCGCCCTCTTCGGTTGCTTCAACGGTCAAGGGTTGTGTGGCACAGATGATAAAACCGCCGTCCTGTTTGTAGAAGAGCTTAGGGGCAACACTCACCCCTCCTCCACCGGCATCACCCAGTAGACCCAGTTGCCTGATATCAGCCCCCGGGCCGTCGATCGCATAGACTTCGATTCGCCGGCCCGAAGACGCGGTGGCTACTACTACCCGCCCGCGACTGTCTACTGCCAGAGATGCAAAGGGTACCTCGTCACCGACGAACTCAAAGGGTCCCAGAATCTGTTCACGTACATCCCATTCCCCGCTGCCGCTGCGCAGCATCAGCGAAACACTCATGTCCACCGGTTCCTCGCCATCGTAGCGGAACTCGTGCCACATAATTGCAGTGGTGTCGCCGTTCTGTTCCACCCGCGGAAAACGACCGTTTTCCGGGACAAGGATACTGGGCTCTTCCCAGTACAACTGCTGAGAGTACACCGAAAGCGCCGGAACACTAAGCAGCAACAGCAATGCAGGCAGTAGTCTATTAAATCTCACGTATCCTCCGGTGATCTCTATAGCTGGCTTTCTATACGGCGCCGCAGTTCGACTAATTTCGGATTACTGCGGTTATCCGGATTCTGCCAGAGCTGGTTTACTATTACACTGGCCTCGAAATACCGTCCGTCGATAAACAGATTCTCCGCCTGGCGCAATTTCTGCTGATCGACACTCGACAGCACCACCGACACCTGGCCGCCCTGGCCGGTCTGGATGCGGTCTTTCAATAGTATCGCCTCCTGGTAGTCCGGATCAAGCTTTATAGCCTCATTCAAATAGGTCAGAGCCACCGGAAACTGCGCCCGGATATCCCGCTCTACAATCTGCTGGGCCTGCTGGAACAGATCCCGTGCCCGCGCGAGTTTTTGCGGATCCGGCGGGGGCTGACGAATGCCCGTGGCAATTTCCGCC
>CAZAMY010000655.1:0-1864 GCA_964485995.1 uncultured Sediminispirochaeta sp. | reverse complement strand
AGGCCCACGGCATGTTTGTCGGTACCATTAAAATCCCGCAGGGTGCCTACCAGTCTTCCGGACATGAAAGCCACCGCAGCCTGCTGCTCAGTCCGCAGACCCGGGTGGAATCGCTGCCGGAACTCGAAATCGTGGAGAACGACGTCAGCTGCAGCCACGGCTCTACCATTACGGAGCTCGATGCTGAGGCGCGCCACTACCTCGAATCTAGAGGAATCAGCCGGGAGGACACCCGCGGATTGCTGACCGCTGCCTTTGCCGATCAGCTGCGCTCCAAGATGCCGGGGGCACACAACAAGCTAAAGGAGGAGAACCCAAGTGAGTGACAGTTTATATCGCGACATTCTACTCGATCATTATAAATCCAAAAAACACAGGTTCGAGATCGTCGATCCGACTAGCCGAGAGGAAGGCAAGAACCCTCTCTGCGGCGACACCATCACCCTGTACACCAAGATGAACGGCGACCAGATCGACCAGGTCAGCTACGACGGTCACGGCTGCTCCATCTCAATGGCCAGCAGCAGCATGCTCTGCGAAGCCCTGGAAGGCCACTCGGTGGACGAGGCGCTCGAAAGGATACAGCAGTTCAAAGAGATGCTGCTGACCGACCACGATATTGAGCTGCCCGATGACATTGCCGACCTCGAGGCGATGTCCGGCGTGAAGCAGTATCCGGTGCGTATCAAATGCGCTCTGCTGGTCTGGAATACCGCCGAACAGATGTTAAAAGAATCTAAGGAAAACGCCGCGCAGGCTCCACAGGCCGAGAACAAGGGTTCCGAAGGCGGGGAGTAGGGCAATGTACAGCAAAGAGGAACTTTTAGAAAAAGTACAGCCGGTTGAAGACCCGGAGATCGGTTTTTCCGTAGTCGATATGGGGTTGATCTATGAAATCTATCAGGACGAGGAGTGGACAGTGCATGTAACAATGACCCTGACCACTCCCATGTGCCCGATCGGTCCGACTATCGGCGAAAATGTCAAAAATACCCTCCTGCAGGATTCCCATATCGCAGATGTAGAGCTCGAATGGGCCTTCAGCCCGCCCTGGGACCCCAAGACTATGGCGAACGACGAAGTGAAGTGGGCCATGGGGATCTTCGACTAAAATCGGCCGGAACTTAGCCGATTCAAGCAATTCAGGCCGGCTTGACAATTTTCAGTACGCAAATACACTACAGAAAACTACACAAGGAATAACTATGGCAGAAGGCGATAAAAAAGTCATTTACTCGATGATGCGGGTGAGCAAATACCACGGGAAGCGAGCGGTACTCAAAGACATCTCCCTCTCCTATTTCTACGGAGCCAAAATCGGCGTGCTGGGGCTGAACGGATCCGGAAAGAGTTCACTGCTCCGAATAATGGCCGGGGTTGATACCCAGTTCGAGGGCGAGGCGGTGCTGTCTCCCGGGCACTCGGTCGGTTTTCTGGAGCAGGAGCCTCACCTCGAAGCCGGTAAAACTGTACGGCAGATTGTGGAGGAGGGGGCCAAGGAGACCGTCGACCTCCTGGCGGAGTACGATAAAATCAACGAGAAATTCGCCGAGCCGATGGAGCCGGATGAAATGGAGAAGCTGCTCGAACGGCAGGGCGAGGTGCAGGAGAAACTCGACCAGCTGGATGCCTGGAATCTCGATTCCCATCTGCAGCTGGCAATGGACGCGCTGCGCTGTCCGCCGGAGGACCAAGTGGTCGACAACCTCTCCGGAGGTGAGCGCCGCCGGGTAGCCCTGGTGCGCCTGCTGCTGCAGCAGCCCGATATTCTGCTGCTCGATGAGCCGACCAACCACCTGGATGCCGAATCGGTGGAATGGCTGGAACACCATCTGCAGCAGTATGCCGGCACAGTAATTGCGGT
>CAZAMY010000654.1:0-1866 GCA_964485995.1 uncultured Sediminispirochaeta sp. | reverse complement strand
CAACATTATCTGTCATTTTCTATAAATATACTTGACTACTGTATGACATTGTACTACATTATATATGATGATTTATTATGATGAAGATATCAAGAAAGAGATTGATAAGAACAAACTTCCAAAAGAGATTGCTACACTTTTTGTTCATGCTTTTGTTTCAATTGATACGACAAAAGACTTAAATCTTTTTGATATAAAAAAATTAGTTTCTGATTCATCTGTAAATTACTATAGACTAAGAAAAGGAAAATATCGTGCCATCTTTAAAATTGAAGATGAGGATATTTATGTACTGACAATCGCAAAGAGGTCGGAGGTGTATAAAAAATGGCAGTAGTATCCGTAAGATTAAACGACGAAGAGGAAAAAATTTTGGAATATCTCACTGAATATTTGCATGAAGATAAATCAACACTTCTCAAAAAATCGATGTATGAGTTATATGAAGATATTCAGGATATTCGGTTTATTGAAAACTATATTGATGATGCAAAGAAAAGTGAAAAAAAGTTCATCCCAGGCCATGAACTCCTGGGTTGATTCCCCATAGTAAAACATCGCATCCTGAAGCCGAAACGGCACAGCTCTGTATTCTTTACGCCGGTTCGGGCGGCAGCCTATGCAGAATCCTACGAGGAGGCCTGCCGAATTAACTTCGCTGCAACAGGAAAAAAGATATCAAAACAGGCCTGGAATATTCTGCCGAAAGTGCGGGAAATCGATGCATTTAAGCGGGAGTTTCCGGGGGTAGCCCTGAGGGAAGCTCACCCGGAAGTCTGTTTCTGGGCACTGAACAGCCAGATGGCCTGCACTGCGGCCCGGCCTGACAGACTTTTGGGGCTTGGACACGGTGAAAAAGATCAGGCCGGAGTTCCGATGGAAATAATGTATTCTGAATAAAATGGGCTATACTGCTTGATATGCAGGAGTATTCATGAACAGTGGCAAGATGCGCGCCGTACGATGCACAGGTTATGGGCCGCCCGACGTGCTCGAGCTGGTCGAAACCGAAGTTCCCGATCCCAAAGAGAATGAACTCCGGATAGCTGTGAAAGCTTCGGCGGTAACTGCCAGCGATATCTTCATTCGAAGTTCCGATATTCCGCTTCAATATCGTATACCAATGCGTCTTCTCATCGGTATCACCAAGCCGCGCAGGTCGATTCTTGGATTCGTCTTTGCCGGGGTAGTCGACTCGGTCGGCTCCAAAATAAAGCGATTCACGGCCGGTGATCGCGTATATGGGATGACGGGATTCCGCTTCGGCGCCTACGCTGAGTACATGTGCGTAAAAGAGACTGTCTCAAAAACCGGCTGCGTTGCACGTCTGCCCGAGGAAATTTCGTTCGAAGAGGCTACCGCGGCCGCTTACGGTGGATCATTAGCGCTTCAGTACATGGAGAAAGGCAATATACAACCGAATCAGCACGTCCTCATTTACGGGGCATCCGGAACCTCCGGCATCATCGCCGTACAATACGCCAAGTATCTCGGGGCTCGTGTAACGGGAGTATGCAGCACGAACAATCTTGAGTTTGTAAAGTCTCTCGGCGCCGAATCAGTCATCGACTATACTACAACCGACAGCGTAGGGCTGGAGGTCGAGTTCGATTTTGTGCTCGATTCGGTGGGTAAGATCAAAAATTCCCCCCTCAAGCAGAGCTGCAAAAAAGCGGTAAAAAAATCGGGCAGCTATATATCAATAGACAACGGCGATTTGATATTGAGTTCGTCCAGATTGGACCAGATATCAAAGTTGGTAGTCAATGGTGCTTTTAAGCCGATCTTGGAAAAATCATATCCGCTTGAACAAATCGTCGCAGCACACGAATATGTGCAAAAAGGGCACAAGCGGGGTGGCGTTGC
>CAZAMY010000653.1:0-1872 GCA_964485995.1 uncultured Sediminispirochaeta sp. | reverse complement strand
GTTCACCGGCCGGCTGGAGAACCGGGAGCTGCTGGAGAGCGGTCTGCTGCAGAGGGCCCGTGCGCTGGTAACCGCCAGCACCACCGAGAACCAGCCGGTGAGCGTGCTGGAGGCGATTGGCCTGGGGCGGCCGGTGATAGTTCCGGATGTTGCGGGAATTGATGAATTGGTGGAAGGAAACGGCAGCTTGTTTCCGGCCGGAGACGCCGCGGCGCTGGCCGGAGAGCTGCTGAGGATGGCATGGGATGATGAGTTTTTTGAGGAGTGTGCCGGGCGGGCGCGGGCTTTGGCACGGTCGGGGCGCTATTCGTCTGGTAGTTTGGCCGCGAGGTACGAGCGGATTTATTTGGGGTTGGAGCTTGGAGTGGGGAAAGAAGGCTCCGGGCAGGCGGACGGGGTGGAATACGGTGAGGGCAGAAAACTTCATGAACTGCAGTGTTGACAAAATGTCCAGCCAGCCCTTTGTATCAGTCGTTCTCGATGTCGAAAATGAGGACCACGTGTTTCCCTCAATGAAAAAAACAGTTGGTCACCGCACTATCAGAAGGTACATCTCAAGGTGAAATATCTGGCCCTTGGCGCAGCTTACGACTATATTGTGTATAAAAAACTGCATTGGTATGTAAAGGAAATGAAAATCGACGATGAACCACACACCTATGGCCGCAACTTTGCCGAATCGAAAATGGTAAAAAACTTCTTTGAAGCGCGCTATGCGACCGCGAAAGCTACCAGCGGGCGGTAGTGAAATGGCTTTTACAACTCTTGACAAAAAACCCATTACACCGCAGCATGTAAACTACAAGCATGCAGATAAATAGCTATCTCAATTACTACAATATACGGTTAGTCCTCGTTTTTTTCCTACTGCTTTCAAGCTTATATCCACTATGTGCAAACCCCGGGTTGCAAATTCGAGATCAACACTTCGAAGCACCTGAAGATTTTAAATACCGCAACTCCGTGGTCAAGGACGCAGTGGACGACCTCGGGCCGACGGCCGAAGAACACAAGCGTGAGTTTTGGCAGTGGACGGAAAAGGGCGAGGAGAGAGCAGCCTTCTACACGGACTATCATGCCGTCTACCCCTTGCCGGTGGAGAGCTTTATCTCGGTTTTCACGGACCATGAAAACGAAGACAAGGTGTTTCCGCGAATGTCGTATACCAGCGACCTCAACCCGAACAAGAGTATTTATCAGCCCCACTTTCAGGAAGTGAAAATGGGCTTTAAGTTTCTAGGCGTCGGTGATAGCTATCATTATATTGTTTATCGAATCCCGGAATGGTACAGCGACGGTAGTTTCTGTGTGTACTGGTCTCTGGTGCATTCCTTCGACAATAAATACGCCGAACTGTACGGGTCCTGGTATGTAAAAGAGATTGAAAGAGACGGGAAACCGCACACCTACGTTCGCAACTATGTGGAAACCGAAATGAGAAACCCCCCGGGTATGTTAAAAACAGTGACCCATCTGTTTGGTGAAAACATGGTGCGCGGTTTTTTCGATGCAGCCTACTCTGCAGCCCGCGAAAACTTTTCTCACAACTAAAATCTTGTGGGATGTCTAAAACTGCCCCTTCTTTGAAGCGCTGTAACCGACCGCTAACTCCAGTTCCGGCCACAGATGCCCATCATAAGAGTATAACACCGGTTTTACACTAAATTGCAGCAAACCGGGGCCCGGGCTCAGGTTCCATACGCCCTTCGCCCAGATGGAATAGCTGTCGATGCGCGGGGCATCCTCGATTCCATCCAGATTGACATGCGATAAGGCCAGCAAATCGGCGGCGGAATTGATACTGAGGTATTTTCCACCGAAAGACAACTGAATATGTTGCGGCAGCTGCACAGAAGCCTGTCCGTCCACCCA
>CAZAMY010000652.1:0-1878 GCA_964485995.1 uncultured Sediminispirochaeta sp. | reverse complement strand
AGGGCCAGTTAAGAGTTACTTCTTTTTGTTCCGCTTCCTGCTGTCCGCCGGCTACCACCGGCATTGCCAATACAGCAAGCAGAGCAATCAGCACGATAGAAAAAACAGTGAATTTTTTCATGTTCCTCCCTTTCCTCCTTTAAAAATGTTTATTTTCTTTCTATAAGTAAGTAGAACACAGATATGGGCAGTTGTCAACGAAAAATTATGGTTCCATTTTTTATTATAAGGTAGAAGCCGAGTAACAGCAAAGCAATATTCACGATACGGCGAAATATATCACGCCGGACTCTGAAGGCCGTCATTGAACCGAGCTTAGTGAACAGAAATACAAGCGGGATATACGGTAGGGCTCTCAACGCATTCTGCTGGTTCAAATTACCTGTCCAGAGATGGGATGCAATTACCAAGCCGCTAATGAGCGTAAAGAAAAACTGCAGATTCGCCCGGGCTATATGCGGGTCCCGTTCACGGGCAAACATGTAGGGTACTATTGCCGATCCGGGAGCGGTAAACGCACCGCCTAAGAGTCCCGCCAGGGCAGGAAACACGAGTGAAAACCGCGAATGAAAAATTGGAGAGTCGGGCCGCCGGTACGGATTGAACTCTCGCAGTGTGACCGCCACCACCATTATCCCCATAATCACCAACACAATATGCTCGTTTACATACACCAGGAAGTAAGCCCCGGCAGGCACAAAAACCGCACTCATGAGAAACAGGCAGAGGGTTTGTCTGTACTTAACCAACTTGCGCAGCAATATGAACGCATACACACAGTTTGTAGTGCCTACAATTGCATTCATGCCCACCGCATCCCCCGGACTGAACAGAAGCGAAACCAGGGGTACTGACAAGAGCCCGAAGCCGAAGCCGGTTACCCCCTGGATAAAGCTGGCTGCTATATAAATTGCGGTGAGAAGGAGCGCCGTCATTCCGTTGGGGTCGCTATTTAATAGTCCGCAGCGAGTACTGCAGTGACACATCGAACTGCTGAATGGCGTACTCAAAGGTAGTATCGCTGTGGATGTGTTCGTACACCTCCTGAAAGAGGTTATGTCCGCCGTGCAGCTTCTCATAGTGACGGCTGTTCTGCTGGGCCTTTGATTCGCTGACTTTGTCGAGGGTAGCCTTGTCCAGCGCAAACGGGTTTCCGCCTGCAAAAATGCCGACATCTTCTACCAGCGGTACATCATTAGCCGGCCAGCAGTCGCAGTCCGGAGTAATATTCATAGCCAGATTGATGTAAAAGGCCTTCTCTTTAAAATGCTTGTGCACCGCATAGGCATACTCGGTAACCTTCTGTATGAAAATCTGCGTATCTTCACTGGAACCGGGTTCCATAGCCTCGTAGTTACAGGCAGCCACACACTGTCCGCAGCCAATACACAGTTCATAATTGATAACCGCTTTATGATCCTCCATTGTGATTGCGCTCACCGGACAGGCGTTATAACACTGACGACAGCCGACGCAGTTGTCTCTATTGACTACCGGTTTTGAAGAGGCGTGTTGTTCCCGTTTTCCAGCGATGGAGGCGCATCCCATGGACATATTCTTGATGGCACCGCCGAAGCCGGCCTCCATATGGCCTTTGAAATGATTCAAAAACACTATCCGGTCGGCCTGCAGGATTCCTCCGGCCAACTTTGCTTTTTTGATGTGAGTGCCGGGTATGGAAACCTCGCGATAGTCCAGTCCGCGGACTCCATCAGCCGGAATGAAGGGAGCCCCTACCGTTGCATAGGTAAACCCGTGCTGCACGGCAGTAAGCGCATGGTTCACCCCATTGTGGCGTCCGCCGGAATAGAGAGTGTTGGTGTCGGTCAGAAACGGCTGGGCGCCACGGGCTTTTATCTCTTCGGCGATGATACGAGC
>CAZAMY010000651.1:0-1879 GCA_964485995.1 uncultured Sediminispirochaeta sp. | reverse complement strand
AACTATCCGGCCGAGTTCATGGCGGCCAACCTCACCAACGAAATCAACAATCCCGACAAGTTGTCGATCTACATCACCGAGACGGCCAATATGGGCATCGAAATTCTGCCGCCCAACATCAATCTGTCGGAGCGTGACTTCTCGGTAAGCGACGGAAAAATCGTTTATGGCCTGGTCGGTGTAAAGAATGTGGGCAAGAGCGCAGTAGAAGAAATATTGCGGGCTCGCGCGGCAGAAGGGATATACGAGAATTTCATCGACTTTCTCGACAAGGTCGATCTGCGGGCGGTGAACCGCAAAGTAATTGAAACCCTTATCCAGTGCGGGGCCTTCGACTGCCTCGGCCAGTCCCGGGCCACCCTGATGGAAAACCTCGAGACCGCCCTCGAGTTCATTCAGAAAAAGAAAGAGCGCGAGCAGTTCGGCCAGACCTCGCTCTTCGAGGGGGCCCAGCAGGAGGAGATGGAGCGCTTCGACTTCGAGGAGTACGACGAGTGGCCTACGCAGGAGCGGCTGCAGCAGGAAAAAGCCCTGCTGGGGTTCTACGTCTCGGGTCATCCCCTGGACACCTACCGTGAAACCTGGAAACGGGCGGTGAACATCAACCTCGGACGGCCCGACCACTTCGTTTCCAACGCCAAGTATTCAATTCTCGGTATCGTGACCAGTGTTCGCTCCATTTTCACCAAGAAGGGGCGCCCGATGGCCTTTCTGCAGATAGAGGATTACAACGGGGCCATCGAACTGGTGGTTTTTTCGGACCAGTGGGAGCAGCATCGTGAGGAGATCGAAGTGGACAGCATTCTGGCCTGTAGCGGCCGGGTCGACCTGAGCCGGGGAGACCCTAAGTTCACAGTAGAGACCATTATCCAGCCGGAGGAACTGAAAGAGATCGAGACCCGGGAGATCCATATCCGGCTTGAACGAAACACAATGTCGGAGGAGGAGCTGTACAATCTGCGCTCTTACCTGTTTGATCACAAGGGCACCTGCCCGCTCTACCTCCATTTGGACGAGACGGTTATCAAGGCCTCCAGTCAGATAACCCTCTCTTCTTCGAGAGATGTACTGGAAGAACTACGTAGGTATCCTACCATCGATGACATCTGGACCGCTTAGAAAAAGCGGAAAGGGAAAAAGGAAGGACAGAAATGACAGTTGTTGCAAGAATATTAGGTGGAATTTTAAGCCTTTATATGATTCTGATTTTCGTACGGGTGCTGCTCACCTGGTTCAGCGGGGTGTACTACGGCCGCCCCTATGAGATTATCCGTTCACTCACCGATCCATACCTCAACTACTTTCGCCGGTTCCGCTTTCTGCAGCTCGGGAACGTGGATTTTTCACCGATCGCCGGGCTGCTGGTACTGGTAGTCGTGCTGAACATCCTCAACCGCCTGGCCGTGTACGGAACCATTTCCGTCGGACTCGTTCTGGCAATCATTCTCAACAGCCTCTGGTCGGCGGTTTCATTCCTGTTCACCCTGTTCATCGTTTTGATTGTCATTCGCTTCGTCGCCGGCCTGATCAATGCGAATACGGTGAATCCGTTTATCCGTACTGTCGATATGATCATCACTCCGCTGCTGAACTGGACTCACAACACCTTTTTCAAGCGCCGCTTTCTGACTCTGCAGAGCGGACTGGCGATAACTGGAGCCTTGCTGCTGGTGGTTTCGATTGCCGGCAACTTCCTCGTCTATCACCTGGCACGCCTGTTTCAGTCGCTGCCCTTCTAAGCACTGCCGGCAGAGCGGATATGCTATTAGGCGAACTGAAGCATTCGGTAACAAAACTCAAAGGAGTCGGCCCCCGTACCGCCTCGCAGATGGCGGGTATGGGGGTGGTTTCAGTAGCCGATCTGCTGCTGCATGTGCCG
>CAZAMY010000650.1:0-1881 GCA_964485995.1 uncultured Sediminispirochaeta sp. | reverse complement strand
CGGGCGTATTTTCGGACCTAAGTTTCTGGCCCTCTTTCCGCGCGGAGGGGTAAATGTACACCCTTCGCTGTTGCCGCTGTACCGGGGAAGTATTCCGGTAATCGCACCCATCGTCAACGGCGATGCGGAAACCGGAGTTACGGTGCAGCAGATTGCCCTCGAGATGGACACCGGCGACATACTCGCCCAGCGCCGCTTTGCCCTGACCACGGAAATAACCGCCGGCCGCTTGACCGTCGATGTCTCTGAAATTGGTGCCGAGCTGCTGGTTGCCGCCCTGAACAATATCGAAGCCGGAAGGGTGAGTCCGGTACCTCAAGACCCTTTTTATGCCACTTATTGCCGAAAACTCAATAAAAACGATGGACAGATCAACTGGCAGCTGCCAAATTATATGATAGAGCGGATGGTACGCGGTTTTTTCCCTTGGCCGAAAGCCTTTACCTTCTGGAAGGGACAGCAGCTCACGATCCTGGCGGCGGGCTTTCCGGACGGTCAACCGACTGGCCGGCCATCAGTGCAGTCGGACGCTCTGCCCGGAAAGGTTCTCGGTATAGACAGGGAAAATGGAATTCTGGTACAAACAGGCATAGGCCTTTTAGCAATAAAAAAACTACAGCTGCAGGGAAAAAAGCCGCTCGACTGGCAGGCCTTTGCCAACGGACACAAAGAGATCATCGGATCGCAGCTTGGAGACAATGCATGAATCAGGAAACAGATAATCAGACGAACACTAATGAAAACAATACGCCCCTTCGTAAGCGCTTCTCGAAGAAGCCGCAGAGCGAGGAAAGCCGATTCTTTCGGATGGTGGTCTACTTTTCACTAGGTACAATCGGCCTGGCCCTGCTGGTGGCGGCGGTTACCTTTATACTCACCCTGGAGGGGCGGGAAGAGACCATGGTGCCGGATCTGCGCGGCATGGAACTGCCGAATGCGATTATCGAACTGCAGGACAAAGGATTATATGGAACAGTTCAGCTGCGCTACTCCAATAAGCTTTCGGACAAGGGTACCGTGCTCGGACAGGAACCGGTTGCGGGCGCAGTAGTGAAGGCGACCAGCGAAGTCCTCCTGCGGGTCAGTAAGGGCGCAGCCGTAGAGAAACTGGACAACTATGTCGGCTGGAATGTAAATGAACTGGAGACCCATCTCAAGAGTCTGGAATCGGTATACGGACCTCTGCTGGAGCTGAAGAAACCTTATATCCGGGTGTATGATGAATCGCCGGTGGGGACTATTCTAGAACAGAAGCCGGAACCGGGTACCGAGTTGACAGTACTGACCGAACTCGAACTGGTGGTAAGTAAGGGGCCGGAGGGTCAAATTACCGAAGTCAAAGATTACACCGAGATGGAATGGCGGAATGCTCTGGCCGAGATCGTGGCCTCCGGACATCCGTTTGTCTTTACTGTGACGAACCAGGAGGAGGGCGACCCGGGTACGGTTGTATCGCAAAGCCCACAGCCGGAGAATGAGGTGCCGACCGAAACTCTGCGGCAGCTGATGATCAAAGCTCCTGATGAAATCGAAGAGGAGTACCGCTTCGGTATTATCGAACGCGATCTGCCCGAATATCCGGTGCCGGTTCCTATCCGGGTTGAACTTATTAAGACCACCGGTGAAAAGGAGCAGCTTATCTCCTTCAGCCATAAGGGCGGACTGCTGACTATTCCCTACCTCGAAGAGGTCGGTTCTACAATAGTCGTGCAGGTGGATGGCGAAGAGGTTGTAAGGCTCCGGGTCCAGAAGAGGGTCCTGGAGTAAGCCGGGTTACGCGGAATATTGACAGGCCGGGGGTAATTGGTTACCCTCATAATTGAGTCGCGAGCGTGGTGAAATGGTATCACGAAAGCTTCCCAAGCTTTAATTGGGGGTTCA
>CAZAMY010000649.1:0-1888 GCA_964485995.1 uncultured Sediminispirochaeta sp. | reverse complement strand
TGCGCCCCCGAGGGTGTCGTACATGCTGCCCGAGTTGTCGATCAGCAGCATAATGTGAATTCCCTGCGCCACATTCGGCTTCTCTGCCAGGCTCTCGATTGCAGGGACTGCTGAGTACTCCTGCCCGTCCGCCGATTCGAATACTTTGAAGTTGTCTTTCTGCAGCCCGGCAACCGGTTCGCCGTCGGCACTGTTTACACTCAGGTACAGATCAATCTCCTGAGACAGGAGCAGCGCTGAGCTGTCGATCTGGCTGATGTTCAGCGATTGGGCTGCCAAGTTTCCGCCGGCCGGCTTCAGCGGGCCGATCCCGGCTCCCATACCGAATAAAATAAAAACTATAACTGTTACTGCCTGTATTTTCACTTTCATTGCGTATCTCCTCAGCAATCCTGCTATTCGGTCTTGTAAAACAACTTGGCCGAGCCAATCTGAATTACATCTTCATACTTCAGCAGTTGTTGCTTCTGCACCGGCCGCTCGTTTACATACACTTTATGCGCCATCTGGGTCTGCGCAGCGGCGGCTCCGGCAGTACCGGCTTGGCCGGTCTCTACCTTTTCGATATATACATCCTTGCCCCGGACCCTGAAGCGGGCATGCTTCGGAGCTACATGCGCATATCCTGCCAGTACAATATCGTTGTGCTGATCACTGCCGATACTGAGCCTGTTTTGAACAAAACTGTACTCCTTGCCGCGCCGTTTTCCGTTCAGTACCCGCACTACGCCGAGTGAAACCCCGCGCTCCAGCAGGGCATAGAACACGCCGATCAGCAGACCGAATACTGCCAGCCCGATCAGCCGGGTGTACAGCAGTTCCGGATACAGGGTACGCAGATACTCGATGCTAGCGCCGCCGAGCAGGCCGCCGAGAAATCCCCCGCCGGCTCCCACCAGGCTCTTCTTGAGGGAGCGGGCCCGCAGCCCTTCGGATACTCCCACGGCGATACCCAGAATCGCCCAGCCGACCACCCGGGCCAGGGGTACCGCAATTAGCTGCTGGGTGCGGTATGAGGTAAAGGCACGCTGTACTACCAGAAAGAGAACCCCCTGTCCGGCCAGAAAGCCGACAATACCGCCAATTGCTCCAGTGGCCGCTCCCATCAGGGTTCCGTTCACGATTTTCCCCCGCTCTTTGGCGGTGAGACCTTCACCACTGCCGAAAAAGGCGCCCATGACCACCCCGAACAGGGCCCCCTGGGCCAGACTGAATAGAAAATAGCTGGGAAACAGATGCTGGTAGCTGAGTATCAGCTCCATGAGGGGCCAGGCGGCCACGCCGGCCAGCAGGCCCACAAGAGATATAACTAATCGCCTGAGTGCTGTCGACATCAACTTCTCCTTTTATACCTGTACGTTATTCTTCCGCGGGAATCAGCCGCGGGTTCAATACCAATTTGTACTGTTCGGGACGAATCAGTAAACTGAAGGTTTTCGCTTTGTATCCGGGAGCATTGAAGTGAAACCTGTACACCTCGCCGGTTTTGAGACTCTCGGTCACTTCCCGGCTCCAGGGGATCCGCCGGCCGTCGATCTCGATCTCGATCCGGGTTCGGTCGGTGATATTCTCCCAGGTCGAGCGGTCCTGAACAAAGAACTCGACTTGTAACGGCAAAGCGCGCAGTCCGCCGAAATGAAACTCCAGCAGACGGCCGTTCTGGGTGTTGATGTTCTCTTTCTGCACACTGCGCGGTTCGAGGTAGAAGCTCTTCCAGTACAGCGCATTTTCGACCTGCAGTTTCACCCGGTATTCATCCTCCGGCAGATACAGCTTTCGGCTGCGAAAGTGTAGGGCTTCGCCTTCGGCAGCATCGAATAGTCTGAACCGCAGCGGCGCCAGATCCATCTCCTCGGCATTGTCGCCGGTATCGGTGAACAGCCAGCCG
>CAZAMY010000648.1:0-1890 GCA_964485995.1 uncultured Sediminispirochaeta sp. | reverse complement strand
GGCCTCGGCCCCGGCGTGGGCGCTCTCCAGGGCAAAGATGACCCCCTCGTTGCGGGCAAACAGTTTCAGCGCCTCCAGCGCCTCGGCGTCGGTGGCGCTGGTGAAGCTGATGCGTCCGGTGTCGCCCAGATGGGCCAGCTGCGGTCCGATGCCCGGGTAGTCCAGGCCGGCGGATATCGAATGGGTTTTTTCCAGTTGCCCGTCGCCGTTCATCAGAAAGTAGCTCTTGTACCCCTGGATGATGCCCAGTTCGGCCCGGCCGTTCATCCGGCTGGCGTGCCGGCCGGTTTCGGGACCGGTCCCGCCGGCCTCTACCCCCACCAGCCGCGGGGCCGCTGCCTCTATAAAGGGCGAGAAAAAGCCAATAGCGTTCGATCCGCCACCGACGCAGGCCACCATAGCGGCCACGTCCCGGCCGGGGTCGAGGCCGCAGCCGGCCAGCTGGGCCGCCGTCTCCTCGCCGATCACCGACTGAAAGTAGTGCACCATGGCCGGGTAGGGGGCCGGCCCCAAGGCGCTGCCCAGCAGATAGTGCGTATCGGGAAAGGAGGCGGCCCAGTCCCGCAGGGCCGCATTGACCGCATCCTTCAGGGTCCGGCTGCCGCTCTCCACCTCCACAACCTTCGCACCAAACAGCTCCATCAGGTAGACGTTAGGGCGTTGCCGCCGGATGTCCACTGCCCCCATGTACACCGTGCAGTCCAGGCCGAACTTGGCGCAGACCGCGGCGGTGGCCACCCCGTGCTGCCCGGCCCCGGTTTCGGCGATAATCCGCCGCTTACCCATGCGCCGGGCCAGCAGGGCCTGGCCGAGGGCGTTGTTGATCTTGTGGGCGCCGGTGTTGGCCAGCCCCTCCAGTTTAATGTAGATCTGCGCCCCGCCGAGCTCCCGGCTGGTGTTCTCGGCATGCAGCAGCGGGGTCGGCCGCCCGATAAAACTTTTCTGCAGCTCCTCCAGCCGGTTCAAAAATTGTGGGTCTGAACTGGCGGCATTAAAGGACAGCTGCAACTCTTCCAGCGGGGCCTGCAGCATGTCCGCCACATAGCGCCCCCCGAATTCACCGAAATAATTTTGCGTCATGATTTATGCTCCATTTCTGCCGCGCCAGACAGCCCGGCGGCCGCCTCATTGGCGGTACGAACGTTGCGGATAAAGCGGCGGATCAGCTCCGCATCCTTGATACCGGGGGCGGTTTCCAGTCCACTGGAGGCGTCCACCAGCTCCGGCGGGTACTGCTGCACCACCTCGGTAATGTTACCGGGATTCAGTCCCCCGGCCAGCCACAGCGGTCCCCGGTCCGCCGCCGCCTGCACCAGCGCCCCGTCAATCCGTTTGCCCGTGCCGCCGCTCTGCCCCCGATGATAGGCATCCACCAGCACCCGCGGGCAGTGATAGTCGCCGATCTTCCCGATATCATCGGCATTCCGCAGGGGCAGCGCCTTGTAGTAGGGATAGGCGGCCGCGGCGCAGGACTTCGGTGTCTCATTCCCGTGGAACTGCACCGCATCGATCTGCCCGTCCTGCAGCAGCTTGCGTACCGCCGGCATCACCGGTGAGTCAGTACCCACTACGACCGCCACTTTCAGAGCGCGGGTCGGGCCAACGCTGCGGATGAACTCCGGGGTGGTGGCCCGTGGCGACACATCGGTCAGAATAAAACCAAGGATATCGGCTCCGGCTTCCTCCGCGGCTTGCACGTCCTGCTGACGTGTGAGTCCGCAAATTTTTACATAGGGGGTCGCCGCATCCGCAGAGGTACGCCGCCGGAACAGGTCGTTCCAGAAGTATCCGCTGCGCGGCCGGTCCTCGGCGGGGCAGCCGGTATATTTGGCCCGGCCGGTTTCAAAGCCACGGATAAGCTCGGGTATCTGTGCCGGCTCACGGACCGCC
>CAZAMY010000647.1:0-1895 GCA_964485995.1 uncultured Sediminispirochaeta sp. | reverse complement strand
CGGGGCTTGCGATGGCTGCCTTCGGGATTACCGCCCGGGGTACGCTGACCAGCAAGGAACCTGCACAGCTGCGCTCCTTGATGCGCGTGTACGGAACCATTGCACTCTTTTTTTCACCAACAGGAGTAGTCGAGTACACGATACAAACCGCTGGAATTCCATGGCTCTCCTACATATCCCTGGAACACTTCTTCTTTCTAGCCTGGAACGTGGTTTCTATGAGCGCCGCTGTGAGGCTTTTCAAGCCCAGCAGTACAGGTACGGCGATGCTGGATTCTGTTCCGGAAGAGCGTGTACAGGCACTCGGGCTCTCCGTCAGAGAGGCCGAAATGGCAGTATTGATAGCCCGGGGACTGGCAAACAAAGAAATAGCCGCAGAGCTCAATATCTCTCCCGCAACTGTACGTACCCACATCTACAATTTATACCAGAAAGCTGACGCCCGCAGCCGGGTCGAACTCCTGAACAAGCTGCGCTCATAATTAATCATTTTTACTTTCTTTTTCTATGAGCAGTTTCAGTTCCCGGGCCAAGACTTCCTTGTCGGGTATATAGAGTTGGTATCTGGATACGAAGAGCTGGTTCGAGATAGATCCGGTTGCATAATCTACCAGGATTTTATCTTTGTCGGCCGCTATAACCATGCCGACCGGCGGGTTGTCGTCTGCGGCGTTTTCTTCTTCGCTGAAGTAATTCAGGTACATGTTCATTTGGCCGATGTCCTGATGGTTGACTTTGCCGAGTTTCAGGTCGATCAGCACAAAGCATTTGAGGATGCGATGGTAGAATACCAGGTCGACGTAATAGTGGTGGTTGTTCAGACTTATGCGGTACTGGTTCCCGATATAGGCAAAGCCCTGGCCCAGTTCCAGTAAGAAACTGCTCAGATTTTCTATTAGGCGTTTTTCAAGGTCATTTTCCGAGTAGTGCCCCGGGTCCGGGAGCCCGAAGAATTCGAAGACCTACGGGTCTTTGACGATGTCCTCTGCATTTTCGTGGATTTGCCCGTCCCGGGCAAGTTGCAGGACGCCTTCTTTATCTTTGCTGAGCGCCAGCCGCTCAAAGAGACCGCTTTGCCGCTGCCGTTTGAGTTCACGGACCGACCAGTTTTCTTTGATACACTGTGTTTCGTAGAACGAGCGCGAGAGGTCGTCGGATATGCTCAGCAGCTCGGTATAATGCGACCAGCTTAATTTTCCAGACAGTGTCTGGAATTTTGGATAGGTGAGATATAATACCCGCATCATATAAATATTGCTTTTACTGAATCCCTTACCGTATTTGTGTCCTAAATCCCGGGAGAGGTCTTTCAACAGCCGGCTGCCGTAATCTGCTTTCTCTTTTCCCGCCTGCTCGTACTCAACGATCCGCCGGCCGATGCTCCAGTAGGTTTCCACCAGGATAGTGTTGACCTGCTGAAAGGCCTTCTTCCTCCCTTCTGCAAGCAAACACCGCCGATATCCGCGAGAAGACTACTGTAATCCACCGGCATTTCCTCAGACATACACCGCCTCTTTCTCATTCACCTTTACATCAAACTTCCCGATAAGCAAATCCTACATCAACCCGGTTTTTCCTTAAAAATGTGTTGATATGTTCTAATCTCGGTAAGGTAAGTTTTGCCATAGGTTAATTTTTACACTTTTAGGGAGATTAAATTATAGCATCTTTGAGGGACTTTGCAACAAGGCTGTGCAGGTTTAGCATATCTAAAGGGTTTTACTGAATATCACCTTAATTGTGGAAAAAACATCCCGGTTTTCTCTGCATACTCTTTCCACTCCGAGCCGAAAGACCTTTCTAACTCTTGCTCCTCCCTGCGGGCTAAGCGGTAATACAGCACTGCCAGAACCGGCCAGAGTATCAACAGTATTATAGTAGCCCACTCAAAAAGC
>CAZAMY010000646.1:0-1899 GCA_964485995.1 uncultured Sediminispirochaeta sp. | reverse complement strand
CACACTCTCCTGTCCAATTAAGCCTTCCTGCAGATAATCGGCGTTCTGCCGGGTGAGTACCGGCTTTTCATACCCTACCAGCAAATCGAGATCGGCCTTGGTGTCGAATAAGTCTATTCGGCAGGTCTCCAATCCCTCGGGAATTTCCACCGCATAGGTAGTTGCCATTCCCGCCTCCGGCCGCAACTCCCCGTACACCGTACGTCCGGGGCGAATAGAGGTTTGCCGCACAGCCGATATCGTCTCTAGTTCGAGCTTAAAGGGGATCTCCATTAGCCGGTTCCACTTTTCAAACGGCAGAGAGGAACGCTGATAGACTACATCAACGTAATAGAGCCCCTCCTGCAGAGGCGGATCGGACAGGCGGGAGAGAAACAGCACCTCGTTGTAATCTTCGGCCGCACTGTAGCTGTCTACATACTCATAGTTTTGAATGTCCTGATCATAGTTCAGGTATAAATCGAGGTCAGCCGGCGCATCGGAGATGGACAGGCGTATTGCGAAGGTATTCGACGGCACCTCGAAGGTAAAGGTCTTATACCCGCCGCCCTCTTTTGAGAGCGGAACCGAAGAGCTGACCTGTACGCCGGGCCTCAGATCGGTACTCTTCTGACTCTGCGCACATAAAGGTGCTATAAGCACCAGCGTCATAAGTATCGCTACTGTTTTTCGCTTAAATAATCCGACAGTTGTTATGTACACGGAAAACCCTCTATTTTCAGCAGACTGTAGATAGATAATAGCATAAAAACACTATAGCGCATAGCCGAAGCAATTACACAGACAGAGTAGAACGCTTGAGCGCCTCTAAATCACTGCGGGTAAATCCCTCCCATTCCATCGGAAAAAAGGTATTGTTGTGATACAGCGGTTCCTCCTCAATCGGCACACGGGCCGCGGCCACACTTTCCCGCCACAGGGCGGTCTGCGGCACCGGAGAATACTCGGCAATCGACACACGCACCCCGAACGGGGCGACCTCCTTCAATGTCCGCTGTACATCCTCGGCTCGTTGCTGAGGTAAGCCGGCCAGCACGTACAAAATAATAGAACGAGCCGGGAAACCGGCCCGTTTCAATGCCCGCACGGCCGCCGGCACCTCATCCGGTGTGTACTTACCGTCCTGGGCGAGGTGAAAGGACTCATCCGCCGACTCATAGCCCAAGCGAACCTCCTGAAAACCCGCTGCGCGCATGAGCCCGGCTGTTTCTTGGTCGATGTAGTGCATGTGTACCGCATTGGGCGTATAAAAGCGCAGCGGCAGCCTCGAGCGTATGATCTCCTCGAGCAGCGGCAGCAGCAGCTCCTCTTTGCGGACCAGCAGCGCATCATCATAAAAAGCGAAATTCACGGTTCCGAATCGGCGATACATTGCCTGTATCTGGTCCCAGACCTCACGGTAATTACCGGCTTGAAAGTGTGGTTCTATCACTTTAGACGCACAGTAGGTGCAGCGATAAGGGCACCCCGTATTCAAGCGCAGCACTCCGGCATCTGCCCATATCTCCTTTCCGCCACACAGACCCGGCACCACACAGCCGTTATCCGCCGCCGGGCCACCAGCTGTATCCAGCCGATACTTAGAGAGAATCCGCGGAAGTAGGCGAATCCCGTCCCCGACAATCACCTCATCAGCTCCGGTTTTGGCCCCGCAGTGCTCGGGCAGAAGAGTGGCGTACACTCCCCCAACTACTACCGGCACAGAGGGGTGTGCAGAACGTACCGTCTGTACCGCTTCGACCACCCCCTGATACCAGTAGGTCATCTGTGAAGTGATCAGCACGAGATCCGGCCGGGCTGCGGCAATTCTACGGGCAAATACTTCCTGCAGTATCCCGTAGCGGCTGTAATGGCGGGTAATTCCCTTAACACCCGCAGGTAGATGCGCCGTCTGGCGGT
>CAZAMY010000645.1:0-1907 GCA_964485995.1 uncultured Sediminispirochaeta sp. | reverse complement strand
CGCTGTTTTCATTTGTCGTTATGCCCGCAGCTGCACAAGCGGCCGCTGCGGGCGTTTTATTCTTCCAGCCTTCACCCCGCTCCACTATTACAAACTTTCATACGTGTTCGAGAACTCTTCCATTATACGGTCTTCATCGCCGGCATTATAGGCGACTATGTTGCGCAGATGTACAAATGTATCGAACTCCATTTCAGTGAACTCTATGCCGAGCCCCTCTTTATCCCAACGAACTACCTCTCCCAGTACCTCTATTGATAGTTTCGTACTGGCACCTGACAAATGAATGGTAACCTCTACCTTTTGCCCGGTCTGAATGGAAAAATGGGATGTCTCGGGTTTCAGATACATCCCTTTGAGGCTCAAATTCTCCACTGTCCCTTCGAGCTGCTTGCCATTGGCCTGCAGCTCGGCTCGCGTATGAAACTCTACCCGGGTAGTGTCGCGCTTTTTCTCAGGCATACCACGCCTCCGTTATACGAACATATTCAGACTCAATGCCATAACAATCATGCCGGCAATTACACCCATAATAGCAATGTGGTGCTCACCATGCTTCTCAGCAGTCGGCAAGAGTTCATCCAAAGAGATATACACCATAATTCCGGCTACCCCTGCAAACAGTATTCCGAACAACAACTCGTTGAAAAACTGCATCAGGAGAAAATACCCAACTAAAGCACCTACCGGCTCCGAAAGACCGGATAAAAATGACCACCCAAGAGCCTTTTTCTTATCACCGGTTGCATAATACAGGGGAACAGAAACAGCGATTCCTTCGGGAATGTTATGGATTGCAATTGCAACAGCAATACTCAAACCGAGGGCCGGATCCTGCAATGCTCCGGTAAAAGTGGCCAAGCCTTCCGGAAAGTTGTGAATCGCGATGGCCAACGCCGAGAAGAACCCCATTCGTTTGAGGCTTTCGTTGCTCACTCCCTTTTCGCCCGAAGCTGCCGGCGCAGTAGCCGGGGCGGCCGCAGTATCGGAAGGAGAGGCATCCCGGCAGGGCTTGTTCATATCATCAACCCCGCGCAGCTCGTGGGGGTTTTCATATTCAGGAACGAGCTGGTCGATGATAGCTATCAGCGCAATTCCTCCGAAAAAAGCGAGGGTGGTTAAGCGATACCCGGCCGCGGTCCCCAATACCTCGCCGAGCGAATCGTTCGCCTTCACAAATATCTCGATCATAGACACATAGATCATTACCCCGGCCGAAAACCCGAGCGCTCCAGCTAAGAACTGCGGGGAGGTCTTTTTTGACATGAAGGCCATGATGCTTCCGATACCGGTGGCCAAGCCAGCAAACAAGGTCAGTCCAAACGCGATAACTAGTTCATTCATAACAACAGCTTAATAAAAATGATGAGCGGATACAATAACTAAAATTCGAACTCAGCCTATAGGTGCTACTGTCCGGCGCGGGCTGAATCTAGCGATACCAGCATCTGCCGGCCCTGGTACCCATGCCGGGTACATTTGGCCCGGATGCGGATAGTTTCTACCCCTTCCGGGATTTCCACGCGGGAGAGACTCCGGGTAAACGGCTGTTCATTAGTGTGGGGGTGTGCCAGTGGGCGTTCAGCTATGACCTCTCCGCTCTCAGCATCTAGTACCTGCCACAAATCGGCATAATGGTCCCACCCGGTGTCCGGATGCCGAATCGTCACGTGGATATTCCACACCATACCCGCCTTTTCGACGGTCACGTCCAGGACCTGCGGCTCGTCGCCGAAGGCAGGTGCGGCCATTAGTGCGGCCACGAAAAATGCAGCGAGTCTTTTCATGTCTGCTACTATAGGTGAGCCGTAGGACACATGCACTCACAGCCGCGTGCCGTGCAAACAGTTCTTGTGACCGCGTCACGGATGCCGCACTTGCGGGTAACGCAAAATTGGTTATATTAT
>CAZAMY010000644.1:0-1908 GCA_964485995.1 uncultured Sediminispirochaeta sp. | reverse complement strand
GTACGCGGTGCTGGGCGAAGCGCCCGACACCCTGCGCCTGCTGTTCGAAGCAGGCGCTGACCCGCAAAAAGAGACTGAATCCGGAGAGTATCCCTGGTTTTATGCCGCGCTGAATCCTCTGCGGCAGCGCTTCCTCGAGCTGTGGGGGAAGTAGTGGTCGAAGTCGAGAAAATCATGTCCCCAAAAATACGCACCGGCCAGAGATAGTGCAGGGAAAGGTAGAGAGTGGAAAAACCGTCCGACTTAAGAAGGGATGGTATACTCTGGCCGAGCTTTATAGAAGGGTGAGACTCTCTATGCAGGTAATCACTTGAACAATCAAACCTGGATCGGTTTACTGATAGCAAAAGTAGACTTTTTTTGTTACAATCTTTATGGAGGATATTATGCCAAAGATCACTGTAGATATGTCGATTGAAAACATTGCGGAATCCATTTCTCGTCTCTCCTCTGAAGAGCGGGAAACTTTATTACTTTTACTTTCGCCAGAAGGTAAGGAACTAAAAAAGCGACAAGAAGAGATTAAGAGCGGAAAGGTAGAGACCTTATCTCACGAAGAAATGTTTAATGCCTGAACTCCGTTATCATCCCCAAGTAAAAAAAGATCTAAAACGTATCGAACCACAACTTTTGAATAAAATTCGCGATGAGTACCTTCCAGTTATTAAAGAAAATCCAACTATAGGGAACGCTTTAAGAGGCTATCTACATGGGATCCTCTCGTATCATTTCAAGTTTCAAAAGGTTCAATATCGAATTGCCTATGTGTATTCAGAGAAGGATCAAATTATTACTGTTTTAATGATAGGGACGCGGGAAAATTTCTATACCGTACTTTCTAGACGTGTTTCATAGTCACCTACATTACTACTACACATATGTAAAGTAAAAGTTGCGACGACGCAACTTTTTTTGAGCTGTCCGAACGCTATGGGAGTCCGCAGAGTGTGACGACGCGTGCACAGCGCATGCAGTTTTTCCTACCAATTAAGTCTAAACGCTACTACAATTAAAGGCATACAAAACTTTGATAAGGAGTGATTGTATGGGTTTAGTATCGAGTCTGATGGGTAATGCCGGTGCGGTAGAACCTTCGCAACTGCAGGAGCAGTATGGAAAACTTTTTACCGAGGGTGAAGAGGTCGAACTAGGTTTCAAGCTGGTACGGGATGTGTTTATATTTACCAATCGCCGGCTCATTTTGGTAGATGTGCAGGGGATCACTGGTAAAAAGACTTCATATCTCTCAGTGGGATATAAGAGCATTAGCCGGTTTAGTCTGGAAACTTCTGGTCATTTCGATCTCGATGCGGAATTGAAGATATGGCTCTCCGGAGAGGACTCTCCTACTATCGATAAGCAGTTCAACAAAAAAGTGGATGTATACGCACTGCAGAAATTACTCGCTTCGCATGTGATGGGCTGAAAACTGCTATACTCGCGCCAGGGATTGTAGTGTGTACCCCGCAGCCGCCGGAGAAGCGCCGGGGCGAGCGGGAGTGAGCCCCACAGGCGATTCGGTCCCGCAGGGCCGGCGGCGAGGAGTACAAACGGAAAGCCCGGTCCCGGCCCGCCGTCCGCAGGCCGGCCCCGCCGAGCTGGTCCCCGGCGGGCCGGGAGGCGCCCCGCATACATAGTTCGATATTTATCCTCGAAGCGAAAAAACTCCCGTGTTATACTTTTTATTAATGGGGGTTTGTATGTGTTTTTGGTCAAAGAAAAGTGTAAAAGTTCTGCCGGTGCTCACTCTGCTCGTGCTCACCTTTACGCTCAGCCCGCTGAGTGCCGCGGATGTTGCTGATTTTTCGATCGAATGGGTCGATTCCAGTTCGTTTCCCCTCAACATTGTGTATTACTCGACCTATGATGAAGGCGGGAATCCGGCCGGCGCTTTGTGGGTGCCCGACC
>CAZAMY010000643.1:0-1912 GCA_964485995.1 uncultured Sediminispirochaeta sp. | reverse complement strand
CACCGCGTTGCTGAGGGTGTGGATGCCCGCTTTCAGACGCTGGGCCTCTCCCACCGCAGGCGGCCGAAAACCAGGCTCGACACTCTTCACATCTTCAGCATTCGTATAATACCACAGCTCATCCACACTGCCCATTATCAGGTTGAATCCGTTGTACCGGCTGCGCAGGGCAACCCGGTCACTGGCGCTGGCCCGGCCGCCGGGGGCAGTGCCGGTATGCCTTTCACCGAGTTCCTCCAAACGCCGCACGTAGTCGGGCGCCGCAAGTGTACTGCGTAAAAAGCCGCTGACCAGTCCTCCCCGGGAGGGGGCATCGGGACGGGTCTGCATATCTCCCCAGTAGTTGGTCAGCGCGGCCAGGCGGCCCTGCCGGCTAATCCCCAGCCAGGTGCCGCCGGCGGTCACATCTCTCCCCGCCAGGATTCGCGCCGGTTCATTCCACCAGTGGGCCTCGTTGGTCGGCCGGCGTACATCCTCGTCACGGTTGGCAGCAATAATCAGCTTGTACTCGGGGTGGACATCCTGTCCGATCAACAGCATACACATGTCTAGAGCATAGTGAACTTCGCCTGCCCGGGGCAAGCCCACCGGCACGCCCAAGCAACAACCTCAAGCAACACACCCGGCACGCCCGGCAAGAATATGTAGCCCCGCAGCGGGGCTGCATGCTACAATACCCCTAAAAAGAGAGGACTATACACTATGAAAACCTACGACCTGCGAAGTGATACTGTTACCCTTCCCTCACGGGAAATGCGCAAAGTCATGGCCAAAGCCGATGTCGGCGATGACGTCTATAGCGAAGACCCCACCGTCAACCGGCTGGAAGAGATGGCCGCCAAAATTACCGGAAAAAAAGAGGGGCTGTTCATCCCTTCCGGATCAATGGGCAACCTGATTCCGCTCTACATCAACGGCGGACGGGGCAATGAGGTTCTGGCCCAGATGAACAGCCACATTTTTCATTACGAACTGGCCTCCGCCGCCGCCCTGGCCGGAGTAATGCCGGTGGCGGTAAAGGGTGAGGGCGGAATTATGCGGACCGAGGAACTCGAGAAGCACCTGCGGCCGCAGTCCTATGTGATGCCCCGGGTGACTATGGTGGAAATCGAAAACACCCATAACCGCGAAGGCGGCACCTGCTACAGTTACGACCAGATCAAATCAGTCAGCGATTTTGCCCGTAAACACGATCTCTCGCTGCATATGGATGGGGCTCGCATGTTCAACGCATCCGTTGCCACCGGAGTGCCGATCAAGCGGATGTGTTCACTGGTAGATACCGTCACCTTCTGTCTGTCGAAAGGGCTCGGAGCACCGGTAGGAAGTGTGCTCTGCGGTTCCAGTAAATTCATTGCAGAGGCGCGGCGGATAAGAAAGATGCTCGGCGGCGGAATGCGGCAGGCCGGAATCATTGCCGCAGCCGGTATCTATGCACTGGAGCACAACATCGAGCGACTGAAAGAGGACCACGACAATGCCAAACGCATCGCCGAAACCCTCTCCGGACTCGACTGGGCCAACATAGACATGAAGAACGTTGAAACCAACATCATCTATTTTGACACTCCGGCTCATCCGGCCGAGCAGATTACCGCCCAACTGAAAAAGAAGGGGGTCCTGTGCAGCGCCTTCGCCGACCGGGCTATCCGCATGGTCACGCACATGGGTATTACCGGCCAGGATGTCGATGAAATCTGCCGACTCCTGCGAGAAGTGAAGGTGTGAAGCAGCATCTCTCACCCGGCCGGGAGGTCATTGTAGCCGGAGGCTTAAACGAAGACATCAAAGCCCGTCCCTTCTCCGCATTCACCGCCCGCACCTCGAACCCGGGGCGCATCTACCGTGCCCCCGGCGGGGTCGGCCGCAACATCGCCCATTGCCTGGCCCTTCTGGGCAGCCGGTCTGTACT
>CAZAMY010000642.1:0-1916 GCA_964485995.1 uncultured Sediminispirochaeta sp. | reverse complement strand
CTAACTTAGTGCATCTTTAATAAAATTATGATAAATCGTATCGTGGGTTGACCAATGTTAGCAATAATGCTAACTTACATAAGATGAAAAGAGTCATCAAATTCTATAGAAACTCTTCTGATAGATGCCCTACTGAAGAATTCTTAGATACATTATCAGAGAAAGTTCTTATAAAGGTCTTGGCAGTTTTCAAACTTGTTGAGGAGTTGGAAGTTATTCCTGTAAGGAGAAACGGATGAGTGAAGTAGAAAAATACATAGATAAAAAAGAAGCTACCTCGCCTGGTTTCAGAAAAAAAATCGATGAAGAATATAAAAACCTCAGAATAGGGGAGCTCATCAGGCAATTACGACTATCCCAAGGCATGACCCAAGAGGAGCTGGCGAGAAGACTGTCAACCACAAAAAGTGCTGTTTCAAGGTTGGAGAATCATTCTGAAAGTGTAAGATTAGCTACTATTGAAAAAGTTGCAGAAGTGTTCGGTAAAAAACTCATTTTGGATTTTCAATAGGCACTAAAAAATGCATCACAAACAGCAAGAACCCGGATCCCGCTGTCGCCCTGCTCGTCCACAACGCCTACATCCGCATCCCCACGGCCACGCTGAAGACGGTGCGGTCGGACTGCAGGTTGTAGGCCACGTCCACGCCCAGGGCGGGGATGGCGATGCGGCGCAGGTAGATGCGGAAGCCGGCGCCGGGGCCGTAGAAGTCGAACTGGCCGACGGCGGAGGAGCGGTACCAGCCGTGTTCGTAGAAGCTGCTGATGACCATGGCGCCCCAGCCCTGGGTGAGGACCGGGATGTCGTAGGCGACAGCGGCGCTCCAGTAGTCGTCGGCGGTGGCTTTGCCGAAGGGGAGGGTGCGGAAGCCGTCGCGGCCGGAGACCGGTTCTTCGGCAATAACCGAGCGCTCGCCGTATCCGCCGGCGGCCAGCAGGCGCAGGCGCTGACCGGCGGTGGTCGGAAGGTTGTAGGAGGCCTGTGCATCGATTGAGGGAGAGTCCTGTACCAGGGAATAGGCGGCGCGGGCGACGGTTTCGAAGCCCTTCAGCAGCGACCCGTAGGGCACGGTGGCGTCGTAGCGGCCCTGCAGGCCCAACTGCTGTTGCGATTCGCCGATTTCATCGGCGAGCTGGGCGCTGCTGAGCCCGGCGCTCGCCGGGCCGGAGATGGCACTGAGCTCGTGCTGCTCGATTCGGACGCGAAATCCGGCTTCGAGGCGGTTGCTGAAGCGGTATCCTAGGCCGAAGGAGCCGCCGTAGCTGTTGTTGTCGAACTCGAGTGCGGTTTCGCCATCGGGTGTGGCGATCTCTTCACTGCCCACTCCGCCGCTGGCGCTGAGGCTGAGCTGATAGTTGCTGCGAAAAAGAGCCGGGTCGGCGAATACCGCGAAGCCTGACAGGCCCTCGGTGCCGCCCATCGCCCCGGAGATGAGCTGTTTGCCGGTGCCCAGCAGGTTGCTCTCGATAACTACCAGCCCGCCCATGACCGAATCTCCGTCGCTGGAGAAGAAGGGTACCGGGATCAGGGTCCATTTGTCCTCCACCTCGAGAATCAGTCGTACGGCCTCTAACTCGGTCCCCGTCTCGGCCTCCTCCGGCCGGCAGGCGGCGGCTTTGATGTCGACCTCTGCAAAGAGTCCGGATTTTTTTAGATTTATTCGTGCTTGATCTACCGCGCCTTCGCTGAGTAAAGCGCCGGTTTCGATGTCTGAGATACGCTGAACGGTGGCATCGAGGGAGCGGCTGTTCCCCCTGACTTCGATTTCGCAGATCGTCCGGCCGTAGAACTCCGCCGGATCGCCGCCGGCCTGCTCGACGCCGCTGGTTTCAGTTTCGGCTGCTGCGGTGCCGGCTATAATCAGAAGCAGTGCCGCGAGAATAATGGTAAATAGAAGGGGTCGCGTAGTAAATTC
>CAZAMY010000641.1:0-1917 GCA_964485995.1 uncultured Sediminispirochaeta sp. | reverse complement strand
GAGCGGGCGGGCTGATGCGGTATCTGCCGCGTCGACGCGGCGGCGGGCCGGTTGTGGTGTGGACCCAGCGCCGCCGGCGCCGGTTCGCGCTGCTGCCCGCCTGCTGGTTCCTTCTTTTATAGCCGCCACCGGCCACTTAGGTTTGGCCGGCTGTAAACCCATTAGGTATCAACTTTGGCTGAATCCTTCTACAAAAAAGGGCAGGAACGACGGCTCTATGCGGACACTGGCGGCATGGCCGCCGTCGAAGACAGTCAAATAATGAGGGATTCCGTTCTCCTTTAACAGCTCTGAAAAGCGTTGTGATCCTATGCGTATGTAGCGATATCGGTCATATTTTGTTAAAAAAAATGTTTGACGGGTCACAAAAACGCTTGTATCCTACTATGGTTTGCTTTTTATAAAATGTGTATTTAAACCATACTCAACAGAGTGGTGTTTTTCTTCTATTTGGCGCTATCGGACACTCTTAGCCTCTTTTCCAAGCCCAGTGCGGAAGACGGCACTTGCTCAAATGGCTGTAGTGCTGTTGCTTTTTCTTTTCCCTTCTTTTCTTGGGGCGCAGATACAAGAGAACGACCCCGACACCTATCTAAGAAAGATCCAATTCTCAGGACCCCAGGTTATCATCGATGGGTCAAACCTGTTTAACTTTACCTCTGACTGGCATTATAGCGAATCGATTCTGCAGCTCCGTTTTCCTCGGGCTAAGTTTAACCACCTTAGAATGTATCTGCCCTCGTTAGCCGAACGCGAGTATGTGAAAGATATTTTAGTGCGCAAAGATACCGACAGCGCTTTTAACTCCCAAACAATTGTCGTGGAGATTTACACAACCGATATATACCCTTTTTCCGCGACATTAAGTCCTGAGGGTGATTGTCTTTCATTGACCTTTAGGGATGTCCAGGAGGAAGACCACAACACAGCGGAGACAGGTGAGAACCTGTTACCCGAAGAGGGGTTCGCGGTCATAAAGCTCAAATGGGCCAGCGCGAAGGCGGTGGCGGAGATATTACGCGGGTTTATCGATTACGGAAGTCGTATGATCCAGGTGGATGAGCGGATGAATCGTCTTATTATCACCGCCGAGCATGACTATTTTGAACAAGCGGCGAGGCTTATACGAAGACTCGATACCCCGGGAAGACAGGTGCTTATATCCGCGCGGATTGTGGAGATCAATGTAAACGCGGCCGAGCATTTAGGTCTTTCGCTGGGAAGCTCAGTCTCAACCGTGTTCAAGGAGGAGGTTGATAGCTACCAGGGAATTGGGCTGGAACTGCAGCCAATACTCAGGTCGCCCCTCGAGATTCGCGCCACACTGGATATGCTCAGTGAAGAGGGGCAGGCCCAAGTCTTAGCGAGCCCCAAGGTGGCGACCGTTGATGGGGTACCGGCGGAGGTGAAGACCGAAGAGCGCTTTCCCGTGTTCATTCGAGAGACGAGCGGGGACCAAACCTACAAGGTGAAACAGGACATTGTTGCCGGTATTTCCCTGTCAATCACTCCCCGCTGCGGGGAGGGGGATGAGCTTACCACGGAGATTCACACTGAGGTTACCTCGATTACCGGAACAACCAGCGAAGGGTACCCGACGACCAGCACGCGAGAGGTTGAGACAACAATCCGGGCACGGAGCGGTCGGTCGATCGTTATTGGGGGCCTCATTGAGAGGCGGGAGATTGAGTATAAAGATAAGATTCCCTTTTTAGGGGATATACCGGTGCTCGGACGCGCGTTTACGAATCTGAGAACAAAGGATAAAACGACCAACCTATGGGTGGTCGTGACACCGTATTTGATTGGGGAGGAGAATGGTGAATAGAAAAATTGTAGTGTTCATTATGGTAGTGTTGCTAATTGTAGGATCGGCCGCGAGTATATATGCGACTTCTCCTATTGATGATCCCGACG
>CAZAMY010000640.1:0-1920 GCA_964485995.1 uncultured Sediminispirochaeta sp. | reverse complement strand
CGGATTTCGAAGCGCAGAACTGCATCGGTGGCAATTGTATTAAAACTGCGGCCCCCGGAAATCGAGCCGAGTACAATGCTGGTCTTCGGCCGGCGGGGAACCGGAATCTCCAAAATACGGTTGATGAGCTCATTGATAGTAACGATCGAGCCGACCGCCCCAAAGCGAGTCCAGTCATACTCCTCCGGCAGATGATAGGTAATTTCACAGCGGGCCATACCAATTGAAGTATGGCTCAAGCGTCCCAGTTTTACTCCTTCGACACATACACCATCGTGTATGGCCATGTCGGTATTGTCCAGAAAAAACCGGAGTCCTTCGATATTCCCGTGACCGATGCTTCGGGAGGATCCCATCAGCACTACATTGGAGTTCAGCTTGATATCCAGCTCGTCCAGAAGGGCCGGGATGGTTGCCAGTGTGGCTACTCCGAGCGAATTGTCACCGACCGCCGGTCCCTTTACCCGCTTCGGTTCGATCGAAATAGTGTGGTCAATCGTTTCGTCAAAAACAGTATCTAAATGCGCAACGATCAGGATGTTGCGTTCGCCAGTCTCTCCAGGGATTATGCCCAGCCCATTTCCGACTTCGTCGGTTGAACAGTTGAGCATCTGGTACTGGGTGAAACGGTTTACCAAGAAGCTCATACGGTTGTGTTCTCGGAAGGTTGGGGCCGGAATCTCACCCAGCATTACCAAGTTGGTAAGCAGCGTATCACGCATGCCCTTCAGCTTCTTCTTTAACTGAGGAAGTGTTTCAATCAGCTCGGTTATCCTCTGGTCCATCAACTTACTCCTTTGATGGTGTAATTGTAATGGAGGAGTAGGAAAGATGCAATTACTTATCGTTTCGACGCTTGGATGGCCTGAAGAAGAAAAATTAGCAACAAATTTTTTCTGTGGGTTGGATATCTGCCCTTTTTTTTACTTATACTTAGGGAAAGAGGAATTATTCTCCCTGTGAAGGGAAGAGAGGAGAGCATATGGCTGATCTAAAAACAAAGTACATGGGAATCGATCTGAAAAATCCGATTATCGCCGGAGCATCCAGTCTCACTTCTCATATGGACAGTATCCGCAAACTGGAAGACGCCGGCGTCGGTGCTTTGGTTATCAAATCGCTGTTTGAAGAGCAGATTCAACTCGAAAGCTACAAGCTGCAGGAGGAGCTGCATAAGGATGATGATTATTATGCAGAAATGATTCATGTATTTCCTGATCTGGAGCACTCCGGACCTGACGACCACCTCCACTGGGTACGCAAGGCCAAGGAGGAAACCTCCATTCCGATTATTGCCAGTTTGAATGCGGTTAATCGGCAGACCTGGATAGACTATGCCAAGAAAATGGAGGAAACCGGAGCGGATGGATTGGAGTTGAACTTCTATCGTCTGCCGATTGAGTTCGATGTAGATGCCCGCACCGTAGAAAAGGAGCAGGTCGATGCGGTAACCGAAGTGGTGCAGAGTGTGAATATTCCGGTTTCGGTCAAGCTGAGCCCCTATTACACTAGTCCACTCTATTTCATCAAGCAGCTGGATAAAGCCGGGGTGAGGGGATTTGTGCTGTTTAACCGCTTGTTTCAACCGAGCATTAACATAAACCGCGAGGAGAACGACTACTCCCTCAATTTGAGTAACAGTAACGACTATCGATTGGCTCTGCGGTTTGCGGGCCTGTTGCATGATCAAATCAACGGCAGTGTGTGCGCCAGCAACGGCATCAATTCGACCGAAAGCCTCATCAAGGTGCTTTTGGCGGGGGCAGATGTCGTGCAAATGGTGAGTGCACTTTACAGTCACTCAATTGTAATTGTTCCCAAGATCCTCGGTGAACTGAAAGAGTGGATGGGAGACAAAAACTACGGATCAATAGATGATTTTCAGGGTAAACTCAGTTATGCCAAGAACCCGAAACCCGA
>CAZAMY010000639.1:0-1923 GCA_964485995.1 uncultured Sediminispirochaeta sp. | reverse complement strand
CGAAGGTCAACCACTACATCGAGTATTGTTCCCTTTATTACATTCACCAGTTTTGCCTGCGCCTTTGGCGGGGTTTGAAAGTGCATCCCCCGAAGCACATCCCGGGCCGATACCGACAGATTATCCTGGACGAATCTGTCTTGTATACCGTGGGCTGCAAAAGCGTCAAATTGATAAGTCTCTTTGAAAAATCCCCGCGGGTCTTCAAAGGTTTTCTGTTCGATTAAGACTAAACCGGACAGTTCATAGTGACTGAAAGTGAAGGGCATTTTATTCCTCCCGGATAATATTCATTAGGTATTCTCCATACCCGGATTTCATCAACGGTTCGGCAAGCTTCCCTAGTTGCCTGGAGTCAATATATCCCATTTTATAGGCTATCTCTTCTATACATGAAATTTTTAAGCCCTGCCGTTCTTCGATCGTCTGAATATATTGGGTTGCATCAACCAGAGAGTTATGAGTTCCAGTATCGAGCCATGCAAAACCGCGGCCTAATAGCTCGACCCTCAATTCACCATTATCTAAATACTGGTTATTCAAATCGGTTATCTCAAGTTCTCCTCGTTCCGACGGCTTCAATTTACCGGCAAGCGAACTGACCTTTTGATCATAAAAATAAAGTCCGGCCACTGCATAGTTTGATTTAGGCTGTTGCGGCTTCTCCTCAATCGAAAGCACCTTTCCGTCATGGTCAAACTCCACCACGCCATAGCGCTGCGGATCCCTGACATAGTAGCCGAACACAGTCGCGCCAGTTTGCATTTTCGCAGCCCGCTGCAGCCTTTCAGGCAGGGAGTGACCATAGAATATGTTGTCTCCGAGAATCAGGGCAACCGGCTCTCCATTAATAAAGGTTTCTCCAAGTGTAAGGGCCTCGGCAATCCCGCGCGGTTCTTTTTGCTCCATATAGCTGAACTCGAGTCCCAGCTGTTCTCCACTACCGAACAGGTTTTCGAATAAGGGCAAATCGGCAGGTGTCGAAATAATCAGGATTTCTCTGATTCCAGCTAGCATCAGAACCGACAGAGGATAATAGATCATCGGTTTGTCATACACCGGCAATAACTGTTTGCACACAATTTGAGTAATTGGATATAGCCTGGTTCCCGTTCCCCCAGAGAGGATTATTCCCTTCATTGCAGCTCCTTGATTACATATCAAAATTATATCACGTGCTTCTGAAAAAGCATCAACTATTTATCATTGTAAATCACCCGAAAGGGGGGTATCATAAAAATAGAAGGAACTGAATATGGCACGAAAAAACCGGATATCGATTGTGGTATTACTCTCTCTCTTTACTGTTTTCACTATGCCGATAGCTGCACAAAGCAGCTATACGAAAAGCGGGCTGAACGGCGCCCAGTTTGATGCCCACACCGCCTTTAATATAGACGATATTGTACAGAGTTTTGGTGGTCAGCTCGGCTACTCAATCGGCGGAATTCTAGATATCGGTCTTGACTTTTCAATGAGCTATGATGATATCGAAGGCCAGGATTCGCAAGAGACGAATATCGGATTAAAATACGGAATTATGCTGCTGAAGCAGGAAGACCTCTCCCCGGTGTCCCTCCAGCTGAGCGGAAGCTACGGGTATTCGTTTGTTGATAGCAATTACTATGATAACCAGGATCTGCAAAAAGAGGGGCAGGGGTACGGTTTAGAGTTGTACCTCTTTCGAGACTTTGCAACTGGTGATTCTTCAGGGGTTAGACTTGGCCCATTCGGCGGTTTCAGAAGTTATAGGTATATTATTCAGGACATATCTTTGGAAACTGAAGAGGCCAGAACCTATTCACCGGTAAGAGAGACTAACTTTGATTTTGGTGTTAATTTCACAATCCACAATACTAATTCCCAAGGCAAAACTTACTATTTCAGTATTAAACCTTCCGGTGATGAAAACCTGAAATTTGC
>CAZAMY010000638.1:0-1929 GCA_964485995.1 uncultured Sediminispirochaeta sp. | reverse complement strand
CTTTGGCTGTGGAACGGGTCTGGATCTCGTTTCCACATGCACACCGGATAGTAGTAGGTTCGTATTTGGGATGAATTCCCTTCTTCATAATACTCTCCTCCTGGTGCTATATAAGATATCCTCTGCCCGGGATGCATACATCCCACAGAGAATCTCTTTTCATTATTCCTACGGCCTGAATATAACATATTCGCCGATTAAAATCCAGTATTCACAGCAATTCTAAGTTTGAAATAAATTCCAAAATGAGAATTGCTGCAGTCTTCGGGCCGTTTATTGCCCGTTGGGGGCGGTATTCATCGAACGTAGGAAGGCCTCGTTGGTCTTGGTCTTGCGCATGCGATCGATCAGCAGTTCGATTATCTCCATGTCGTCCATCGGATTGATCACCTTCCGCAGGATCCACATCTTGTTCAGCTCCTCTTCGGTCAGCAGCAGCTCCTCTTTACGGGTACCGGAGCGTTTGATGTTGATAGCGGGAAAGAGCCGGCGGTCGGCCATTTTTCTATCGAGATGGATTTCCATGTTACCGGTTCCTTTGAACTCTTCAAAAATGACCTCGTCCATTCGTGAGCCGGTATCGATCAGGGCTGTCGCCACAATGGTCAAACTGCCGCCGTTTTCGGTGTTTCGAGCCGCACCGAAGAAGCGTTTCGGCTTGTGCAGTGCGTTTGAATCAACACCGCCTGAGAGTATCTTTCCGCTGGTCGGCACGGTCTGGTTATAGGCCCGGGCCAGTCGAGTAATCGAGTCCAGCAGAATTACGACGTCGTGTTTATGCTCTACCAGGCGTTTAGCCTTCTCAATCACCATTTCGGCAACCTGCACGTGGCGGCTGGCCTGTTCGTCAAAAGTAGAGGCGATTACCTCGCCGTTTACATTGCGACGCATGTCGGTAACCTCTTCCGGCCGCTCATCGATCAGCAGCACGATCAGAAACACCTCGGGATGGTTGGTGGTAATTGCATTGGCCACTTTCTGCAGCAGAATGGTCTTACCGGTTCTTGGCGGGGAGACGATCAGACCGCGCTGGCCCTTACCGATCGGACAGAACAGATTTATCATTCTGGTGGAGGTGTCTCCGTTCGGCATCTCCATGTCTATGCGCTCCATGGGATACAGCGGGGTAAGGTTATCGAAGGGCACCCTGGTCTGGGCAACCGAAGGGTCGTCCGAGTTCACATACTCTACCCGCAGCATCGCAAAAAAGCGCTCGCCCTCTTTCGGAGGCCGAATCTGTCCGCCGACTGTATCCCCGGTCCGCAGGTTGAACAGCCTTATTTGTGACGGAGAGATATAGATGTCGTCCGGGCCCGGCAGATAACTGTTCTGCGGCGACCGCAGAAAACCGTATCCATCCGGCAGAATTTCGAGAGAACCGTAGGCATGGATCTGACCGCCCTGCTGCGTATGCGCCTTGAGAATCGAGAAAATGAGATCCTGCTTCTTCATCGACACCATGGTGTCGCGGTTCAATCCCTCTTGGGCGGCAAAATCACGCAGCTGAGGAACCGACATCTTAGAGAGTTCATTGATGCTCAATTTTCCAACTGCGTCATTCTCTTGCTTTTTGTCTGATTTGTTGTCTTGACGATTATCCTTACCGGAGCCTTTACTTTTAGACTTGCGCTTGTTGATTCCCTGATTCTTGATCAGTTCGTCGGCCGATGGAATGTCTTGATTTTCATCAACCACCGGATCGGTTGCAGAATTGTCGACAGATTCTGCAGCGGAGGATTCATCCTCCTGTTCATTCTCATTGTTGTCCTTGATGAGTTCGACACGAACCTTTTTCTTTCTCGGACGTTTCTTCTGCGGTGCAGTTTGCGTACTGCTGTCCGCTTCCGGATTTGTCATCTTATCCTCACTTTCAACTTCCTGATTATCTGCATCTTGTGTGTCATTTTCTTCAAAATTGAGTGACTCTTG
>CAZAMY010000637.1:0-1936 GCA_964485995.1 uncultured Sediminispirochaeta sp. | reverse complement strand
CCGCTTCTCGGCGAAGACTTCCAGGGAACAGAATCGGAGATTCTGACAATCAAAAAGAAGCTCTTTGACTGGGATATTTACGAGGGGACACTCTACTCGGAGGATTTTACCGCCACGCAAGTTCTGGTTACATTCGAAGACGACCTCGAAGCGGCCCAGCGCTCCACACTTTTCTATCAAATCGAAGACAGCATGAATGCGGTAGAAAACCCGCCTATAGAGTTTCACATCGCCGGAAATCCGGCCATCACTGTGCTGGTAACCGACAATATGAAGGACGATCTGGCCACCCTCATCCCACTGGTAGTCGTAGTGGTACTGCTTGCCTTGTATCTCTCATTCCGCCGCTTCGGCGGAGTACTCATCTCGATGATCACCGTCATCCTCAGCACCATCTGGACCGTCGGCGCCATGGCTCTGCTGGGAGTTCCGCTCTCGATGGTTGCAACGGTAATCCCGGTCCTGATGATCGCCGTCGGCAGTGCATACGGCATCCATATTATCAGCCACTACTACGACGAGCTGGCCCAGTGCCGGCAGCAGGTCGGCCCCGATGAACACCGCGAAATCGTCTTTGAAACCATGCGCCGCATCGGTCGGCCGGTCTTCTTAGCGGGCCTCACCACAATTGCCGGCTTCGGCGCCCTTTCGACCAGTGAAGTGGTTCCCATGCGCAACTTCGGAATCTTCACCGCCTTTGGTGTACTGGCGGCAGTTATAGTTGCTATAATCTTTATCCCATCTCTGCTGCTCGTTCGTAAACAGAGCCTGCAGGCCTGCCCGGAAAAGGAAACGGACACTACCCCCCGGCAGCAGCAGAACCACAAAGTGGTTCTCAGCCTGTATCACTTCTTCAGCCGCCGCAAACTGCGGGTCCTGCTGCTGGCCCTGGTCATCATAGTGGTGAGCATCTTCGGCAGCACCAAGGTAATCCGCGACAATGCGGTCATTGAATACTTCAAACCAGATTCACCGGTACGGCAGGCCGACCGCTTTCTGCGGGATAACTTCTCCGGTACAGAGTTTTTCGACATCGTCGTGCGCGGCGAGGAGCCGGGCGATCTGACGCATCCGGAAATCCTCAAGTCGATGGACGACCTGCAGCGACAGATTACCGCTGAATACCCGAAGGTTGCTAAAATCAACTCCTTCTCCGACTTCATCAAGCGGATGAACCAGGTCATGAACTATCCGCCGGTCTCGGCCGAATCCGGAGCAGCCAGGCAGCTCAGCGCCGTCTCCCAGCCCGGCGGGTCTGACGGAACAGCCCGTTCCGACAGCGCCTCGGACGCCTCCACATCCGAAACCGGATCGTCCAGTTTCGGCGGCGGCTTCTCCTTCTTCGGAGAGGAAGAGACCGGCACGACCGCCGGAGGAGAATCCAGTGAATCCGGCAGCTTCGACAGCGGATTCAGCGTCCAGGCCGACAGCTCTGAAAGCGAGGGAGAGTACGCCGAGGGCTTCGGCGGCGATTTTTCGGATGGATTCGGCAGCTCTTCCGACACGGGCTCTGCAGACAGCTTCTCCGAAGGCTTCAGCACACAAGCTTTGGACCAGGCGACCGGAGACCAGGAGTCTGGAGGCCAGCAGGCCGAGGACCAGGCCCAGTCCCAACCCGCCGCAGCCGATTCGGCCGCTCCACAGCACCAAAACACCAAACCCGCCGGCTGGCGGGCCAATCTACAGCCGGTCGACTTCGGCCAGCCCTTCACCTACGGCGACTTCGCCGTACTGCTGAACGAGGCCTATGCCGGTTCCGGCGGCACTGATCTCACAGTGGACCAGTTTGTCGAGCAGCTCAACCGCCGCATGAACTACAAGGGCAGTGCGTATTACGAAATCCCCTACAATCCGGACAAATACCCGGCGGAAACCCGGGAAGAGCTGAGCAAGCTCATCTCGCAGTACCTGCTGCTGTACTCCGGCAGCATGGACG
>CAZAMY010000636.1:0-1937 GCA_964485995.1 uncultured Sediminispirochaeta sp. | reverse complement strand
GGAAAACTCACCCCCCGGGGTCAGGCGATTATCGATCACACCCCCTACGGACGATTCGGCGAGCAGGGCGACCTGGCCGGCACTACCGTATTTCTGGCCAGCGAAAAAGCCTCCGGTTTTATTACCGGCGTCACCATACCGGTTGACGGCGGCTATTTAATTCATAATGTGTAGAGGGGGGAGCGTTATGAAAACCTTTATAACCGACGATTTTATGCTGCAGAATGATACAGCCCGCGAGCTGTATCACTCCTATGCCGCACAGATGCCGATATTCGACTTTCACTGCCACCTGCCGGCGAAGGAGATTGCAGAGAATAGCGCGTACCGCTCACTGACAGAAGTGTGGCTGGGCGGCGACCACTACAAGTGGCGGGCTATGCGCTCGGACGGATTCGAAGAGCGGCTGATCACCGGGCAGGCCGAGGATTGGGAGAAGTTCAGAGCCTGGGCGGCTACCATTCAGCACGCCGTCGGGAACCCCCTGTACCACTGGACCCACCTGGAGCTGCTGCGTTACTTCGGGATCGACGAGCTGCTGACCCCGGAATCCGCCCCGCAGATCTACGAGCAGGCCAACAGCATGCTGCAGCAGGAGGACTTTAGGGTGCGGCCACTGCTGAAAAAGATGAACGTGAAGGCGGTCTGCACCACCGATGATCCGGCCGACACCCTGGACCAGCACCAGGCGGTACGCAGCCTGGGCGGGTCAGCTCCAAGCTTCGACACAGTAGTGGTGCCGACCTTCCGGCCGGACAAGGCGCTGGCCGTGGAAGACCCGCCGGCCTACCGGCAGTATATGCAGAAGCTCGGAAAGGCCGCCAACCTCGAGATCAAAAGCTACCGCGACCTGATCGAGGCGCTGGACTCGCGTCACGCCTTCTTTCACAGCATAGGCGGGCGCCTCTCCGACCACGCCATGGAGCTGCCCTTCGCCGAGGAGTGTTCCGAGGCCGACGCCGGTCGCATCTTCGCCAAGATCATGGCCGGGCAGCACATCGACCGCTACGAGACGCTGCAGTTCAAAACCGCGGTGCTGCGGGAGGTCGGGCGGATGAACTATCGCCGCGGCTGGACTATGCAGCTGCACATCGGCGCCCAACGCAACAACAACCGCCGGATGCTCGCGACCCTCGGTCCGGATACCGGCTTCGACTCGATGGCCGACGGGCGGGTAGCCGCACCGCTGGCCCGTTTACTGGATATGCTCGACGCGGAGCAGCACTTGCCCAAGACGATAATCTATGTGCTGAACCCGCGGGACAACGATCTGATTGCCAGCCTGATCGGTGCATTCCAGGACGGCAGCGTCCCCGGCAAAGTGCAGCTCGGTTCCGGCTGGTGGTTCAACGACCACAAACAGGGCATGCGGCGGCAGATGACCGCCCTGGCCAACATGGGGCTGCTGTACCGCTTTGTGGGCATGCTGACCGACTCGCGCAGCTTCCTCAGCTTCCCCAGGCACGAATACTTCCGCCGGATACTCTGCAACCTGCTCGGCGAGTGGGTGGAGCGGGGAGAAGCGCCTAAAGATATAGATTTTCTCGGAGAGATGGTACAGCGCATCAGCTATACCAACGCTGAAGAGTACTTCGGCATTGCAACCTATGGAGGAGAAGCATGAAAAGAATCGTACGCGTAATCAACGACAAGGGCCTCATGTCAAAAACACAGGCGGAGCTCGACCAATTGAAACAGTACCCCAAGAACATAATTCAAGAGGAGGGGATGCGCCTGTACCCTAAATCGCTGTACTGGAAAAACGAGGCACTCTACTGCATTGCAATGCTGGATAACAGCAAGCAGCTCTACCGTATCTCCGCTGCGCCGGTGAACGACGGACTGGAGGGGGCCGAAGCAAAGATCGAGGGGCTGCATGTGCTGGAAGCTCCCCTGTCAAAGCAAAACGCCAATGTACTGCACAGCCGGTTCCCCTT
>CAZAMY010000635.1:0-1938 GCA_964485995.1 uncultured Sediminispirochaeta sp. | reverse complement strand
TAGTAGAGAACCAGCGAATACTGGGTATCGTGAGCATGGAAGATGTAGTACAGGCATTGGATACCGGTTCCATAGATGAGGCAGTCGAGCAGCATATGAGTAAAAAGCTGATTGTGCTCGAAGAGGACATGCCGGTTTTCTTTGCAATCTCATATTTCGGACGCTACTCCTACCGCCGCTTCCCGGTTATCAACAAGTACAACGAACTGGTTGGCATAGTAACTTCGCGTGACATCACTACCAAACTCCTCATCGAAGCCAACCATGAAATCGAACGGCTCGAACGCAAAACCGAGGCGCCTACTGAAACCTATACCGGCCAGATCGAGCGCTGGTTCAAAGTCTATCGCTTCGATTTTGAGAATGCCGGGTATGCATCAACGGAGATAAAGAAGATTCTCAAAACCCGCAATATCGACAGTAAAACCGCCCGGCGTATCGCCATCAGCGCATACGAGCTCGAGATGAATCTGGTGGTGCACTCAAACGGCGGTTCGATCCATTTTCTCATGGACGACAACCAGGTACTGGTGCAGGCTGATGATACCGGCCCCGGAATCGAAAACGTCGATTTGGCGCTGACTGAAGGTTTTACCACTGCCACCGAATGGATTCGCAGTCTGGGCTTCGGTGCGGGTATGGGTTTGCCGAATGTGCAGCGGGTATCCGACGAGTTTTCTATTACATCTGAGCCGAATCGCGGAACCCATGCAAAATCGATAATTCTGCTGGCGAATGCACCAATAAATACGCAAGGAGTAAGAGATGAAAGTAGCTGATATACACAACTGGGTGGAGGGTGAAGTGAAAGCAGCCGGCAATCCGGAGGCGGAGATAGTCGATGCCTACACCTCCGATCTGCTGAGCGACGTAATGGGAAACGCCTCTGCCGACAGCGTGCTCATTACTGTGCAGGGACACAAGAATACGGTTGCCGTGGCTAACCTGGTTGGCATCCCCGCAATCATCCTGTGCAATGGGAGAGGAGTACCTCAGGACATGCAGGCCAGCGCGGAGAAAGAGGGGATTGCCCTGTTCATCACCGATCTGAACCAGTTCACCACTTCGTATAAAATTGCCAAAGCCCTGAACAAGCAATAAACCGCAATGCAGATATCCGCCGACCTGCACATTCACTCCTGTCTCAGCCCCTGCGGAAGCCTGGAGATGTCTCCCCGTAGAATTGCCGAAGCAGCCGCTGGGCGGGGGCTCGATGTACTGGCCCTCACCGACCACAACTCATGCCGCAATGCCCCCGCATTCGAGGAGTGCTGCAGAAAAATGGGTATCCTGCCTCTATTCGGCATGGAGGTCACCTCCTCGGAGGAGGCCCACGTGGTATGTCTGTTCGCAGAGCAGGCCACTGCCATGGAGTTCGGGGAGTACATAGAATCGAGATTGCCGGAAATCAAAGGGGACCCCCGCATGTTCGGTGATCAGGTGTACGTGGATGCGGAGGATAACATCCTGGGAGAAGTAAGCCGAGCCTTGATCGGAGCGACGGACATTTCTATCGACCAGTTGGTACCGATGGTTCACGAACTGGGAGGGCTACTTTTTCCGGCGCATATCGACCGCCCGGCCTTCAGCATCGTGATGCAGCTGGGTTTTCTGCCGGACCTGCCCTATGATGCGGTGGAGTGTGTTGATCCGAACTGCGGAATCGATACCCTGGGGCTGCGGATAATCACCAACTCGGATGCGCACTACCCCGAGGACGTTGGAACCCGGCCTACAGAGTATGCAGTGAACTCGATTTCATTTGAAGGCTTAAGAGCAGCACTCACTCGACCAATACGCTTTTGAGCCTCTCCAGTACCTTTTGCCGGTCGAGGGGTTTTATAATGTAGTTTTTCGCGCCGAGCATAAACGACTTTTTCACCAGATCCTGTCGTCCGAGCGCACTTATCATTACGACCTTCGCATCTGGATCAAACT
>CAZAMY010000634.1:0-1941 GCA_964485995.1 uncultured Sediminispirochaeta sp. | reverse complement strand
CGAAAAAGGTTCCGGCCGGCGGCCCGCCGGCATTGACCAGCACCGCATCGATGGTACCGTAAAGCTCCAGTGTATCGTGAACCCAGGCATCGATTGCTTCGGCTGAGCTCATATCTACCGAAAACCCGCGCACTGCAGCACCTGTTTCTGAGTTGAGGGTGTGGGCAGCGGTTTCGATATCTGCTTTCGTCCGGCTGCAGATAGACAGTCGCGCCCCCTCCCGGGCGGCCATCTTGGCCACTGAATAGCCCAATCCGCGACTGGCGCCGGACACCATAACGACTTTGTCTTGTAATTGTAAATCCATACACATAAGTGTAGTAAACTGCCCTCCGGGAGTGCAAGTATCCATGCTAAGAGCTTGCATAAAACGCCTTTCAGTGATAGCAGTAACTAAATGGAGCCCCAGCATGCACAATGAGATAATCCTCAAATATATCGATCAGCCCGATCATCTGTTTGTATTTCCCTCAGAGGTTGCCGGTGAGTTTTGTCAGCGGGAGGTGCTGCAGAGTTCCTCCCGGCGGGCTCTGCGGCGCGACCGGTTCATCTCTTGGGACAGACTGAAGGAGCGCGAATTCTCGCCGGCGCATACCCGCAGCCCGGCCAACTCCGTCTATCGGCTTCTGTTTGCCGCCGGTTTGTTGGACGAACACCGGCAGCGGGGCCCGCTGCTGTACTACCTCCTCGGCGATTCCGATGCCGGCGAGGCGGCCGCACAGCCTGTTTCGCCCACCGGTTTCCAGCGTCAGCTGGCCCTTTCTCTGCCGCAGCTGCAGCACACCTATGAAACCCTTGAAGCGCGGCCGGGGATAGTCCCGCCGGCGCTGGAACATGACATTCGCCTACTCTATAAGCTCTACCAGGAGTTTCTCGAACACGCAGGTCTATTCGAGCCGGCCTATGTACCGCCGGAGGCCGGCCGGCCGCAGCAGGTGTATCACATTTTTTATCCGGAACTGATCGAAGACTACCGGGAATACCAGCATCTAATAGACGGGGATGAACATTTTATCAGCCATTTTACAGAGGCGTCTCTGCAGAGGGCTTCCTGTGTGAGATTCGAGAATGCGCGGCAGGAGCTGGATTACCTCGTCTCGAAGCTGGATAAACTGCTGGAAGACGGGGTTCATCCGGCTGATATCGCAGTTACCCTGCCCGAGTTCGATGAGTGGATGCCGTATTTATCCGAAGAGGCGGAAATACGGGACGTGCCGATCGATTTCAGGTCGGGCCGTACCCTGGCCGAATATCCGGCCGGCCGGCTGTTCGCGCGTATAGCAGCCCTTTCGGCGAACGGGTTTGGACTGGAGCATCTGAAGCGGGTGGTCCTGGAGCCGGCCTATCCGTTGAAGGATAAGGCGAGGTGGCACGAACTGGTTCGCTTTGCAATTGATCATTATTATGTGCGGTCCTGGACCGGCGACGGGGCGGTCAGCGACGAACTGGACCGGAAGCTCAAGCTGAACCGACGGCAGGGGCTGCGCTCTCTGTACCGGAATTTCCGCCATCAGATCGCACAGCTCATCTCGTCTCCCGATTTCGAGGAGCTGCAGAAGCGGGTGCACAAGTTCATCCGGACCTTTTTTAACACCGAAGCCTGGGAACCGGAAACCGAAAAGGTGCTGCAGTACTGCCTGCTGGTGCTCGGTGAACTGCAACGGGCGGCCGAGAGTGTGGGCGGGGTACAGGTGTCTGACCCCTACGGCCTGTGGCTCAGCCTGCTGAATGAACGCATATACGTCTCTGCGGTTCGCAAGGAAGCGATTCCGGTGTACAAATACCGGGTTTCAGCGGGAATCACCCCGCAGTACCACTTTATCCCGGGGGCCGGACAGGCGCAGACTCGTGTGCGACACGAGGAGCTTACCTTTCTGCGTGAAGATTACCGTTCGAAGCTGCTGGAGGGCGATCCGGTGGATATGTCCGCAGCCTTTCTGT
>CAZAMY010000633.1:0-1943 GCA_964485995.1 uncultured Sediminispirochaeta sp. | reverse complement strand
GCCGAAGAAAGAGGACTTTCCGTATACCATCCGTATTGTTTCTGAAATTCTGGAATCGAACGGCTCCTCTTCTATGGCAACTGTATGCGGAGGAACACTCTCGCTGCTGCAAGCCGGTGTGAAGATTCGTAAGCCCGTTGCCGGTATCGCTATGGGACTGGTCACCGATGGTGAAAAGTCAGTTATTCTCAGCGATATCCTCGGCGAGGAAGACCACCTCGGTGATATGGACTTCAAGGTCACCGGTACCGAAGACGGAATTACCGCCTTTCAGATGGATATCAAAATTGCCGGCGTAAGCGCTGACCTGATGTCCCGTGCGCTCGAGCAGGCACGGCAGGGACGGATGCACATCCTCGGCATAATGAACGAAACTATCAGTGTGCCGCAGGAAAGCCTCTCCCAATACGCTCCTAAAATTATCACCATGAAAATTGATGAAGAGAAGATCGGTGCGGTTATCGGACCGGGCGGCAAAGTTATCAAAGGCATTAGTGAGCAGACCGGTTCCGATGTGAATATTGACGACGACGGCACCATAAAAATCTTCGGTAAAACCCAGGAGCAGGCCGAGCAGGCCCGTGATCTGGTAAAACAGATAATCGAAGAACCCGAAGAGGGCAGGGTGTATCAGGGACGTGTAAAACGGATTCTGGACTTCGGCGCATTTGTCGAAATTCTGCCCGGGAAAGAGGGACTGGTACATATTTCCAAACTCTCCCGTGAAAGAGTGCAGTCCGTGGAGGACGTACTGGAGTTAGGTCAGGAAATACCCGTAAAATTGCTCGAAATTGACCGGATGGGTCGCCTGAACCTCAGTTACATCGACGCAATCGATCCGGACGGAGCTCCAAAGGGCGGAGAATCGCGCGGCGGAGGCGGTGGACGCGACCGCGGCGGAGATCGTGGTGGAGACCGGGGTCACCGGGACAACCGCGGAGGACGCGACCGCGGCGGAGACCGTCGAGGCCCCTCCAACCGTCGGAGAGACTAGTAGATGAATAAAATTATCGTTCATGGAAGTTTTGGGTCGGACAGTGTGCCGCAGTACACTTCGGCTCATGCTTCCGGAGCCGATATTCAGGCATTACTCGAGGAGCCGCTCACCCTACAACCCGGGGAGCGGTCACTCGTACCGACCGGAATTGTATTAGAGATTCCGGAGGGCTATGAGGCGCAGGTGCGTCCCCGTTCCGGTTTGGCAATTCGGCATGGTATAAGCGTATTGAATTCTCCCGGCACCATTGATGCAGATTACCGCGGGGAAGTAAAAGTTATTTTGATAAACCTGGGACAGGCCCCTTTTACCATCCAGAACGGCGATCGAATCGCTCAAATGGTGTTCGCACCGGTGATCCGCGCCGAATTCTATCACAATCCAAAGTTATCCGAGACTGAAAGAGGTTCGGGAGGCTTCGGTTCGACCGGAACTTAACTAATGAATGCCGCCGCAAAAACACGTAGGTATGGCACAATTTCACTCTACATCGGTTCAGAATATCTCTTTTCTTTTCTAGTCGCATTTCTCTTTTTCTTTGCTATCTTCTTTGTAAATCAACTCCTGCTACTGGCGGAAGAAATCCTTGCCAAAGATGTGAATTTCGTCGATGTCGCATTGCTGGTAATCTATTCGCTGCCGGCAATAGTTTCATTCACATTTCCGTTCGCCTCGCTGGTAGGGGGCCTCATGGCAGTTGGCCGCCTCGCTTCCGAAAACGAGATTCTTGCATTTCGCGCCTCGGGTATACCCTATCGCCGTTTGCTGTATCCCCTGATCGTACTGGGCTTGGCGTTCTCTCTGTTTTCTTTTGCGATGGGCGACTACTTTCTGCCCAAAGGAACTCTCAGCTTTGGCAAACTCTACCGTGAAATTCTCTATTCTAACCCTGCTCTCGAACTCGAAGCCAACTCTGTCAAGCAGTATCAGGATACCACCCTCGTAA
>CAZAMY010000632.1:0-1949 GCA_964485995.1 uncultured Sediminispirochaeta sp. | reverse complement strand
CGGCGTCTCCGGCGGCGAAGAGAGCGCCCGGCACGGCCCCTCCATGATGCCCGGCGGCGACCCCAAGGCCTGGCCCCTGGTCAAAGAGATTTTTCAGGCGATAGCGGCCAAAACCCCCGACGGCGAGCCCTGCTGTGACTGGGTGGGCTCCGACGGTGCCGGCCACTATGTGAAGATGGTGCACAACGGCATCGAGTACGGCGACATCCAGCTGATCTGCGAGGCCTACGACCTGATGAAAACCGGCCTCGGACTTACTCCCGACGAGATGAGCCGGGTCTTCGCCGACTGGAACACCGGCGAGCTGGACAGCTACTTGATCGAGATTACCGCCAACATCCTGGCCTTCAAGGACGAAGACGGCGAGGCGCTGGTCGAAAAAATCCTCGACACCGCCGGCCAGAAGGGCACCGGCAAATGGACCGCCGTCAACTCGCTGGAGATGGGCATCCCTGTGACCCTGATCGGCGAAGCGGTCTACTCCCGTTTTCTCTCGGCCCTCAAGGACGAGCGCGAGGCGGCGGCCAAAATTCTCTCCGGCCCCGAACCGAAGTTCGACGGCGACCGGCAGGCCTTTATCGAAGACATCCGCCGGGCCCTGCTGGCCTCAAAAATCATCTCCTACGCCCAGGGTTTCATGCTGATCCGCCAGGCCGCCAAAGACTACAACTGGGACCTCAACTACGGCGGCATCGCCCTGATGTGGCGGGCCGGCTGCATCATCCGCAGCGTCTTTCTCGGCCAGATCAAGGACGCCTTCGACCGCCAGCCCGACCTCTCCAACCTGCTGCTGGACGACTACTTCCGCGGCGTCATCGACGACGCCCAGGCCTCCTGGCGCCGGGTGGTGGCCCGGGCCGCCGAAATGGGCATTCCCGTCCCGGCCATGAGCACCGCCCTCAGCTTCTTCGACGGCTACCGCAGCGCCCGCCTGCCGGCCAACCTCCTGCAGGCCCAGCGCGACTACTTCGGCGCCCACACCTACGAGCGGGTCGACACCCCGCGGGGCGAGTTCTTTCATACCAATTGGACGGGAAAAGGTATGGAGGATGTGTCCTCAGGTACCTACAACGCATAGCCTAAAAAAAGTGCACCCAGCGTATAGCGCCGGGTGCACTTCTGTTGCACTGAGGGAATTTCAAAAATCTTTGATTTTTGAAATTCCCAAGGCCTTTAGAAATAATAATTATATGCATAGCAAATAATTATTATTTCGACCTACTATTGAGGTTCTTTCAAAATAATCATTTTGAAAGAACCTCAATTCTTTTAGAGCCGCCCGCCAGCATAGCAGGGGTACGGCGGCGCGGCTGGCCGGCGAATCTCTGCCGGGCTGCCGTCGCCGCTTACTCCCCCTCGTCAAAATAGCGCTGGTAACTGCGCAGGAACAGAATCTGTCGCAGTACATCCATGCTGCCCGGCCGGATATCCCGCACCTGCTCGATCGCGGCGGTAGCCGAGCTGCCCAGCCTGACCAGCACCCCGGCGGCGACCATTCCGGTCCGCCCGCAGCCGGCCATGCAGTGTATCAATACGCTTCTCTCCCGCAAGGTTTCGACCATCCGGGCGATCAGTTCGTCGAAGAGTTCGATTTTGTCGGGGACACTGAAGTTTTCCAGCGGAAAGTGTACCACCTCCAGCTGCTGCTGTTCATACTCGGCCAGCAGATCCACATCACCGTACAGATCGTGCAGCTCGTGGGATGGCAATAACACGACGATCGTTCCGACGCCTCTCTGTTTTATCTCTTCTATGAACTCGTCTACTTTGCTGCGCGGCTCCCTCCCGTCCGGTACCTGTTCCAATGGATGCGAAGACAAATATATTTCTTTGAGGCCCTCTATCTCGAGGCGGTTTATTGCTGACATATGCTGCTCCTCCGACTCTATATTTTACTTGTAAAGTCGGAAATAGCAAGCAGTTTAACGCTTTACCCGGGCGCTGCCGCC
>CAZAMY010000631.1:0-1950 GCA_964485995.1 uncultured Sediminispirochaeta sp. | reverse complement strand
GGATAGCGACGGTTGAACAGGGCATCGGACACTAGAATCATTCCCAGCCTTTCGCCGGCGTAACTGAAGGCTTTGGATGTCGACAGCAGCAGCACGTAGTTGTCGGTATAATGGGCGACAGTCGGCTGGTAGGGCGGTTTTCCCGGCTGTGAGTAATCGTGCCGGAAATCCATCGCGAAATAGGCCAGGTCTTCGATAACCGTTACATCATATTTTTGTGACATCTCGCCAATTATTTGCAGCTCTTGATCGGTAAAACAGATCCAGGTCGGATTATTCGGATTCGAGTACATTATCGAGGAAATTTCGCCGGTCTGCAGATACGATTCCAGTTTATCCCGCAGTTTTTCCCCGCGGTAATGGTACACATCGAAGCTCTCGTATTCGTGACCCAGCACCTTACACTGCTGTTTCTGTACCGGAAAACCGGGGTCGATGAACAGGGTTCCCTTCCGGTTGTGATTGTTGCGGTTGGCTACCAGAAAGGTGGCGAAGCCGCCCTGCATCGAACCAACCGTCGGCAGGCAGGAATTGGGGTTGATATCAATGTTCAAAAACAGCTTGGCAAAGCGGGAGGCTTCCTCTTTCAGCTCGGGAAGGCCGTCGATCATTGAGTATTTCGAGGCAACTCCGCTCCGCAATGCATCGATCTGAGCCTGAATGCCGACCTCAGGCGCCGGCAGCCCGGGAACCCCCATCTCCATGCGGATGTATTTATCACCGGTTTTCCCCTCAATTTCATATACCAGTTTAACCAGCTCACGGATACCGGCTTTGCCCATATTCTCAATATCACTCTCCTTGATTTTCTGTGTTACAACCTCTGCATCGATCGGGGTATTATCTCTTTTTTTATTCACCATATTAATTCTCCTTGTCTATTCGAATGCGGGCGTCTACCGCACTTACAAAGTCCGGGCTGCCGAGGAGCGGGTTCAGATCGAGCTCCGCTATTTCGGGTGCTGTTTCCACCAGAGCTCCCAGACGAATGAGAATGTCGGCGAACAGGTATTCGTCGATGCCCTCCTGACCGCGGGTGCCCTCGATCATCTTGTACCCCTTGAGGCCACGAATCATCGTCAAAGCTTCCTCCTGGCTGAGCGGAGTAAGCCCGCTCTGTACATCCTTCAGCACCTCTACGAAGATGCCGCCGAGCCCGCAGAGGACCAGGTGCCCGAAGCCGGGCTCCGATTTTACACCGGCAAACAGTTCCAGCCCGCTGAGCATCGGCTGCAGCAGGACTCCGGTGGTCTCTTCTATCTGTATCAGCCGCGCGAATTCGCTGCGGACCTTCTCCTCGGTGGCTACATTCACAACTACACCGCCGACGTCGGATTTGTGGACCGGTCCGACTACCTTCATTACTACCGGGTACCCGAGTGCGGCAGCCGCTTCGGCGGCCTGGTCGGCTGTTGTCGCAACCCGTTCGCCGGCCCGTGGAATTCCGGCTGCATCCAGCAGCTGCTGAACTGCCTCAGGACTCAGGTAATCGTTTCCGGAGGCTGCAATTACTTCGCGGATGGCCTGCCGGTCGATCTCCGGCGGCTCGGGCGGGGCGGCTTCCACTGCCGGGGTTGCATGTACCCGGCTCAGCGCCCGGCCCAGTTCGACTTCGTCGGGAAAGTTGATATTTCCCTTTGAAAGGAAGTCTTCGATTTCGTTTTTCACGTTGATGATGGAGGGCAGCACCGGATAAATTGGTTTTTTACAGCTGTGCATTTTGCGGTGCAGTACTTCGTACACATCGTAAACTTCGAACAGCCCGGGGCTGCCGAAGATCACTACCATCGCATCGATGTTGTCGAAACGGCTGTCGCAGTAGTCGATGATGTGTCCCAGCTGCTCGGCGGTTCCGGTGGCCAGAAAGTCGATCGGGTTGGCGGTTGAGCTTCCGGGGAAGAGTTTCTCCTTCAGCTCCTCGGCCGCCGGGCCCTCGATGGGTGGAACCTC
>CAZAMY010000630.1:0-1953 GCA_964485995.1 uncultured Sediminispirochaeta sp. | reverse complement strand
GTATTCAGCATGCTTCTGAAGAAATGCGTGAGCTCAAAGGCCTCCGCATAGTTGCCGAACCTGAACACCGCCGGTAGGGCCAGAATATTGTTCATTATCTCCCCGTCGGTTTTCAGGGAGTTCAAAACCGCCATTCCGATCGGGAACAGAGCTACCAGGGTCGCAGCCCCCAGGATCAGGTAGCTGACCATTTCAAATACCGGATACAGAGGCGTACCGCCCGAAATTTTGTTCCTCATAGTTCTATCTCCCTTCTTTTCATTACTCTTAGCTGTATCAGGGTGATGATGAATACCAGAATGAAAAGCAAAGTTGCTTTGGCACTGGCATAGCCGTAGCGATTACTCATATTAAAGGCCTCTTCGAAGATATTCAGCGCAATCACCTGGGTCGCCCTTCCGGGGCCCCCGCCGGTCAGGGCATACACCACCTCGAAGACCTTGAAAGACATATTGAGCGAGAGGAATACTCCAATGGTAACCGCCGGCAGTATCATCGGCAGCACCACCGCGAGAAAAGCCCGCCCCCGCGAGGCCCCGTCGATCTCGGCGGCCTCCTTCAACTGCGAGGGTACGCCCTGCAGGGCCGCGATGTAGATGACCATTAGATACCCCACCCCAACCCACAGTGACACGATAAGAATAGCATAGAAGGACCAGGCCGGATTGCCGATCCAGGACTGATCCAGAAAGGAGAATACCGGGAACCGCGCCAGTTCCGGCAGTACCCTTGTGAAAATGAACAGCCAGACAAAGCCTCCGATGACCATGCTGATCATGTTTGGCATAAACAGAGTTGTTCTGAATAAGACCTTGCCCCGCTGTCGCCCTTCGATGAGAACCGCCAGCCCCAGGGCCAATAGGTTCTGCAATACCACCATGAAAAACACATATTTCAGGGTAAACAGGACTGAATCGAGAAATATGATATCTTCGGTCAGGGCCTCAATATAATTGCTGAATCCTATAAAGCGGTAGTCCGGGTTCAAACCGTTCCAGTTCGTCATGCCGTACCAGACCCCGCCGGCGGCGGGGATCAACACGAACAAGAGGTAGAAGAACAGCGCCGGCATTACAAACCAAACCACATTTTTCATTCCATTCCATCTATGTGCAGTCGCCACTTGGGCCCCCTTTCGTTACGATCTTTCTGCTCTATTAATAAACACAGATGGGTGAGCTGTCATTCAATGATTTTAACGAATCGGTTTGTACAATATTGATATGCGATGGTTCACCTACGCCTTGACCCGCAGGAGGCGAGTAAGGTATAGATCGGGGGAGCCACTTTCTAAAACACAGAAAAAGGATACCAACTAATATGATTCACAGTATGACCGACAACATTTGTTATTCCATGCCGGTGGCGGCCACCGACCGGCCGCTGCTGGGGTTTATTGCCGGCAGCCAAGCGTCCCTGATGGTGGATTCGGGTATCTCACCAGCCCACGCCCGGGAGTTCCTGGCGGCCATTGCCCGCTTCGATCCCGCACCGCTGAAATACCAGTTTCTCACCCACTGGCACTGGGACCATGTATTTGCCATCCCGGCTGTAGGGGCCGAATGCATCGCCCATGCCCTTACCGAAGAAAAACTGCAGGAGATGCGGGGCTATTCCTGGGATGATGCGGGGATCGAAGAGCTGGTCGATTCGGGTTTTCTGCCCCGTTTCGGGGCCGACTGTCTCAAAGCCGAAATGCCCTCAGAGCAGGAGCGTGTCATTGGCAGTGTGGACCGGGTATTTACAGCGCCCCTCGAGCTGGACCTCGGCGGCATCACCGCCCGGATTGAACACATCGGCGGCACCCACACGGCCGATTCTTCAGTTCTGTACGTGCCGGAAGGCAGAGTGGTGTTTGCCGGCGACTGTATCTACGGCCGGCGCTTCAACGGCAGCTAAGGCTACCGGCTGGATGAACTGACCCGAATGACCGCCCAGCTCAAATCGTACGAT
>CAZAMY010000629.1:0-1960 GCA_964485995.1 uncultured Sediminispirochaeta sp. | reverse complement strand
TCACCGCGCCGGCCTGTACCAATCGATTCAGCCCGGAATAGTGAAAGCTCTCGCTATCCGCATCTCGTCGCCTTTCGGTAATGTTCGCCGCCGCGTCATACTCCCAGCGTTCAGTTGACACGATATCGGGGAATATCGGCTGCTCATCCCAGGCCTCTCCCGTGCCTGGCTTCTTAGCCTGTCCCGGCGGCATCCCGCCGGGCTTCGTGGAAGCCGGCACCCCGGAGTAAATATCCTGGTACCGCGCCGCGTGTCCCGGGGGAAACTGTCCGTCCTGCCAGGCGCGGATGTTTTCAAACAAGTCCTCAGGATAGCGTGCCTCGGTAAGCCGTCCGGCCGTATCGTACACATAATCCCAGCGGTACTGTGCTTCCCGCCGCTCTGTTAGCCGTCCCAGCTTATCATAGCCGTACTCCCGCGCGAATATCCGGCCCGCGGGGCTCTGCCAGCTATAGCTGTCCATCGTCCCGGCGCTGTTCCAATTCCACTGCGCCGAGGTTCCGTTTCCGCACACTGCTGTGAGCGGGCGGCTCAGCTGGTCATAGGTAAAACTGGCGCTCACCCGCGCCGGGCCATGATACTGGGTTACTCTTCCAAGCTCATCCCGCTCAAACTCCAGGCTGCGGCCTTCGGGATCTACAATCCGGTCTATCGCGCCACGCTCGGTGTACTCATACTCCACTCGCTTTCCCGCCTCGATAAAATACACCGACCGCACTCTGCCGGCCCGGTCATAGGAGAAGCGCTCGCTCATATCGGGATCATGGGAACTGATCCCTCCGACAGTGAATACCATCACTGTACATCCAATAGCTTTCCTCAGAGGTTATTAGAGCCATTCTTATTTTTCAAAAATTTCATTTGTACTGGATCATCAAATATGATACCAGGGTTTTCTTTTTGAAGTAACTGAAAGAATCGAGTCATTTCTTCTATTTCATAAAGATATCTTATTTTTCCTTTCACCTGAACTATATATATCGGATACCAAGCATAGATTTGTGATACATTAATAATATCATACAATCTATATTCTCTAAATTTATTCCATAATCTTAAATGTATGTATAGATGATCATCCTCTACAGTCAACGTATACCCAGTAGATAAAACAGCCATACCAATACCAAATAAGCAGAATACTAACGCCATAAAATCTACAAGACTATTATCGAATGTATACAAGACTATCCCCACAATAGTAAATAGAAACAATATTATTGTCATAAGAAGTAGTTTTACTCGTTTACTTATCTTTCCAATAAACTTTACCAATTAGTTCCTCCAAACACTGCTTCATCAATAATAATGGCTGCAGTAGCTCCTGCTATTGGGGCAAAGGGACCAGTAGGAGCAGCAGCTGTAGCAACTGCAAAGCCCATTCCGTAAGAAACTGTATGTCTAGTTAACCTCTTAGCCCCTTCGCTTAATCCATTTTTAGAAGTTTCACGTATTACATCTGCTACTGATATAGTTACAGCAATTTTTCCTACAGTGCGCGATATTCGACCAAATTTCGAGGCTTGACTACTGTACCCTATTCCTTTTGGATAACCATATGAATTTAATCGTTGCCCTAATTGTCCTTGAGATTTTCCCTCATACAATTTGCTATTAGCACCTACTGCCCCCTCAGTTGCAGTAAATCCAACATTAGCTACACTTAATATTTCTGAAGTACCTTTATTACCTTGCGCCTCAGTAGCCAATAGCCCCCACGTATCCACATAATTCACCGGATCCCCGCCCACATAGGCGTACCAATTCCAGCCGTCTCTGATTGGGTCCCGGCTCATAAACCTTCCGCTGTCGGCATCATACCACCGCGCCCCGAAGTAGGTCAGGCCCGTCGCCCCGTCGCGCATTTTACCGCTAAAGCCGACCGAGTTGTAGGGACCAAAGACACCGGCCATCGCCCGTCCGTAGGCGTCCCAGGCGTAGCGGGCGATAGGCTCCCCGT
>CAZAMY010000628.1:0-1960 GCA_964485995.1 uncultured Sediminispirochaeta sp. | reverse complement strand
GCAACACCTATTTCAGTAATATTGTACCAATATAATAGAAAAACGGTGCACTGAAAAGGAGAGAGTCAATAGAGTCGAGAAGACCGCCGCGACCGGGCATCAATGAACCGGAATCCTTTTTTGCAGCCGCCCGCTTGTACGCCGACTCTATCAGGTCTCCGATATCGGCACACAGTCCGATCAGTAAAAAGTAGGGGAGGAGGAGCGGTAGTTGAGCTGCAAATACCTGCGGGGCGAAAAAGTAAAAGAGTGAGCCGGTTCCTATAGAACCTAAAAAACCGCCAATAAAACCGATTCGGGTTTTTTTAGGGCTAACCGGTACCACCCGTGGTGAGTTTTTTCCGGCTACTATACCGAACAAGTAAGCAAAGGTGTCGTTGCTGAAGTTTAACAGCAGGAAAAGCAGAATAGAAAACAGGGGATTTTCGAACTCCAGAAATTTAATGGTAAACACCATAAAAAAGCCCGGATAAATGAGTGCGCTGATAAGCCCGGTGGTATGCTGAGTAAACTGCTGGACATAGGTGGGCTTCCAGCGGATCAGCTCTGCAATCAGGATAAAGCCTATGCCGGCTACCAAGGCGGCGTTCAACAGAGAGATACCGGTCTCGAGAATGAGGGAAAAATACACTATAGCAGGAAGCGCGGCTGAGAGGACAGGGACGATCCAGACATAAAGGCGGGCTGCCGTGGGAGCAAACAGCCGGATAGTCTCGCGTCCGGCAAGAAAAGTGACCACCACTACCACTGCCGCCCAGCCGGCATGTGCGTACCGGTCAAAGAATATTACTATTCCCAACAGGAGCGGGAGACCGATTACAAAGAGAAGCAGACGCTGTCCGAAGTTACTCATGCAATACCGCCAAATTTTCGCTTTCTTTTTTGATAGTGCTCAACTGCCGCGGCCAGGTCTTCGTAATCCCAGTCCGGCCACAGTTTTTCTGAAAAATAATACTCTGCATATGCGCTTTCCCAGAGAAGGAAGTTGCTCAGACGCATCTCTCCTGCAGTACGGATTATTAAGTCGGGGTCGGGAACCTCCGGGTTGTCGAGATGTGCACTCACATCATCCAGAGTGAGATCCCCGGTTTCACTTTTCTTCGAACGCCATTTGTTGACCGCTCGGATTATTTCGTCACGTCCGCCGTAGTTAATTGCCAGAACAGCCGTAATGGCTTCGTACTCACGCGTAGCTTCCTGTGCATGTGCCAGCTCTTTCTTGATCTCTTCCGGTAAACCTTCCAGCGCTCCGGCATGCAGCACCCTGATTCGATTGGTATGATAAAAATTAGAATCACGGCGCAGATGCTGGCGCAGAAGGCGCATGAGAAAGTTGACCTCTTTTTCGGATCGGCTCCAGTTTTCTGTTGAAAAAGTGTACAGGGTTATATAGGAGATACCCAGCGAGATGGCTGCTTTGATGACCCTTTTCGCAGCCTCGGTGCCGTTTTTGTGGCCGAAGGTGCGGGGTTCGCCGCGCTGTTCCGCCCAACGGCCGTTCCCGTCCATGATAATGCCGATATGCCGAGGTATATTGGTAGCCACTATACCTCCATTATCTCCTGTTCCTTGGTCTCGAGCAGCGAGTTGATCTCTTCAATATATTTATCAGTGAGCTTCTGAATTTCATCAACACCGCGTTTTTCATCATCTTCACTGATATCGCCGTTTTTCATCTGCTTTTTGAGGTCGTCATTTGCATCTCTGCGGATGTTACGCACAGCTACTTTACTCTGTTCGGCGGTATTCTTGGCGAATTTGACCAGCTCCTTGCGGCGGTCTTCTGTGAGTGGGGGAATTTGAATACGGATTACCTTGCCGTCGTTGTTCGGATTGACAGACAGCTCCGACTTTTGAATAGCTTTTTCGATTTCATTGAGAAGACTCTTATCCCACGGCTGTATAACTACCAGGCGGGCTTCCGGTACGGAAATTGTAGCAGCTTGATTGAGGGGCGTAG
>CAZAMY010000627.1:0-1966 GCA_964485995.1 uncultured Sediminispirochaeta sp. | reverse complement strand
AGCCGGTCTACCTGCTCGGGCGATTTGATAGGGGTGTAATAGTCGGCCGGATAATAGGTCACTTGTTCGCTTTGTGCGATCGGCAGCCGTGTGAACAGCCGCTGGTTCAGGTGCAACGGACCGATAACTTTATGCTCCACCGCGAACTCGGCCTGCAGGGCGAGTTGTTCAGCCTGATTGGCCGTTACATGGGTTTCGAAATTCCTGATGAACCCCTCCGGATTTTTGCGGTAAGCTCGCACTCCTCCATAGTAGCGGTAGTTCTCCGGGGCAAGCTTGTCATCTGTGCTGAGTTCTGCACCGGCGGCCGGGCCGCCGATCATGTCTGTTCCAAGGTGAAACGGCATAAACAGCTCGCCCGAGGAGTGGGTTGAATGCAGGTCGAGGGGTATAGTGCGGTCTTCCTCGAAGCTGTAGTTCAGGTCATTAAACCCCGTGAAACGGATCAAACGCCCGGGCATCCAGATAATATCTAAGGCTGTGCCGGTGAAATTCTCTTTTACCATTTGATAACGGTTCAGGTAGCGGGGCTGATACATGAGCTTGAGATTGGCGTCGAAGTTGCCGTATTTCAGGTATACACCTGTGGTAAAACGGTTGCGGTCGCTGAAAAGGGGCTGGTCGAATGGCCCGTCCGCCAGTTGTATCCCGATACGGGCCCCCGTCATGGCCGGTTCCACAGGTACCATACCTGTTCGTTTGTATTTTGCGGTTTCCCGTCGGACTCTTCGTTCTGCCGTTTCACGGGCTTCAGCCAGATAGTCCGGCGCGACCCTTGGTATACCCTCTATCCGGCTCCGTGCGGAGTACAGTGTTCGGTTGGCGGAGTCATAGCCGCGGGTAGTGATCTCCTCAATGAAGTTCCAGTCCATAAACGAGAATTTTTCTACGTTGCAGCGGATCCAGATCGGGTCGAACTGCTTTATGCTGCTGACTGCACGTCGCGATTTTCCGATGTCCATGGCTACATTGAGGTTGGTCACCGGATTGCTGAGATTCAGCTGCTTCTGATAGAAGGTGGTGGAGACGATTACCGTATTGCTGTAGGTATACGGGATCTCCATGGGTGCGAGATTGGTTACTCCCCCGTCGATAAGCCGCAGGTTTCCCAGATTTTGGGGCGGAAAATAGAACGGCAGGGCGAAAGAGGCGGCCAGTACGGTACTGAAATTGCCTTCGGCTAACACCACCCGCCGTTTTGTACGCAGGTCCTCACACACTACCAGTACCGGGATCGGTAGTTCGCTGAGGTCCTGGTAGGGTACCAGTTCCTCTATCAATTCAATAAAGTTACCCGGATTGAGGATGCCGCCGCGCAGAGGGATTTCCGGTTCGAACAGCGATGACGGCTCGAAGCTCTGAAAGAGAGAAAGGATCGCATCCGGAGAAAAACCGGCCCCGTACAGCAGCCCGACAATCGAACCCATCGAGTTGGTAACGATGAAATCGGGTGCGTATCCGGCCTCTTCGAGCCGTTTTAGTACTCCTATATGGGCAAACGCACGGGCTGAGCCGCCCGAGAGAAGCAGACCCAGCGGTTCATCCCGTCCGGAAACCGGCGTTTCGATTCGTTCAATAAAATCTGATTCCCCCAGAACGATGGGGCGATCCGACAAGAGCAGTGAGGCTTCGCTTTCGCGCCCCTGCAGCGTAAATGCTGTAGCCACAAGAAAAATACCGGTAAGCGACAGCCATCGGGTTGCTCTTAAAAAATACTTCATGCTCCCACTATATATTCAATTAGGGTTCGAATGCAATCTTAGTTTTCGTGCCGCCGTTCTGTTCAAGACTGACTTCTCCTCCCAGCTGATCACTCAGGGTTGCTACTAACTGCAAACCGAAGCCGGTGCTGCTGCTTAAATCGATCCCGGGAGGCAGCCCGCACCCGTTGTCTGCGATCGTAAAAACCGCCAGTCCGTTGTCCTGAACCTGGAGCGAGATCGATAGTTCGGGCTTGGATGAGCCG
>CAZAMY010000626.1:0-1972 GCA_964485995.1 uncultured Sediminispirochaeta sp. | reverse complement strand
GAATTAAATCGGAAGGTATCGAAAGCGCAGAGCAGCAGGCACAAAAAATTGTGCAAGAGGCTGAAACCAAGGCAAAACAGATTGTATCGGATGCAGAAGCAGAAGCTGACAAAATCCGACAACAAGCTGAAGAAGATGCACAGCGACGAGAGCAGACCGGTCGGGAATCACTCAAGCAGGCCGGACGCGATCTCATTATCAGCCTTGAAAAGCGTCTGCAGAAGCTTTTTGATACGGTTATCTACACAGAAAGCGCCGAGGCGCTGAAGGGCGATTTACTGAAAAATCTCGTAAAGCAGCTGGTGGAACGTTGGGACGAAGATGTCTCTGATATCAAACTGATGGTTGCCGACGACGAACTGAAAAAGATCGACAAGGGATTGCGGGATTCCCTCTCAGCTCAACTGGCCAAGGGCATGGAGCTGCAGCCGCTCGAAGGAGTAGAGGCCGGCTTCCAGGTTGCCTACAAGGACGGTTCGGCATATTACAATTTTACCGCTGAAGGTATTGCCGAGATTGTATCCGAATTCATGAATCCAAAATTGGGCGAAATTCTGAAGGAAGCTGTGAAAGAAGAGGAGTAATACAGTGCGACAGTACTATTACGTGATCGCGACCCTCCCGCTTCTCCAGTTCGACGATAAGCCCCCCATCGCTCTCGATGAGCTCTACTACATGAGTAGAGGCAATATCGCGAGTGAAGACCTATCACTCCTCCAGACGGTCTCTTTGGAACCCGGAGAAACCTATGGAAATGAACTTCTGGAAAAATGGTATAATTGGGAAACCTCACTTAGAAATGAATTGATAAAAATCCGCAGCCAAAAACTGGGGATGGAGTCGGAAAAGTATCAACGTGCAGGTGATGTGATACCGGGCATTGCAGAAGCTGCCCGGGAAGCGGCTAACCAGGATTCTCCCCTGGCGGGAGAAGAGCTCCTCAATAAGGCCCGTTGGAACTTTCTTGAAGAGCTCGAAGTCGGGCACTATTTCGATCTGTTCAAATTGATGGTGTATGCGCTCAAACTGCAGTTGCTTCTCAGAAGAAGCAAGTTTACCACCGAACAGGGCCGGGAAAAGTTTGAGCAAATTTATCAGCATATACGCGAAGATATAGAGTCGGCATAGAAACCCGGCTTGTCAAAACGCTGAGTTATTCGGAGAGCTTTCATGACAAAGACTACAGGTAAAGTTATAGGTGTGAACGGAAACATGGTCGCAGTACAGGTAGACGGCGACGTTTCGTTAAATGAAGTTGGATATGTAAAGGTAGGCGAGCAGAATCTGAAATCCGAGGTTATCCGGATCCAGGGTAGCACCGCTGAAATGCAGGTGTTCGAAATGACTTCCGGAATCGGAGTCGGTGACGAGGTGGAGTTCAGCGGCGAATTGCTGGCAGTAGAACTCGGCCCCGGGCTCCTTACACAGATCTACGACGGATTGCAGAATCCGCTGCCCGAACTGGCCGAGGAGGCCGGTTTCTTTCTGCAGCGCGGGCTCTACATGGAGGCCCTGCCCCGTGACAAGCAATGGGAGTTTACCCCGAAAGTAAAACAGGGGGACAGCGTTGCCGCCGCCGATACCATCGGCACGGTCCCGGAAGGCATCTTCGAGCACCGAATCATGGTGCCGTTCAATTTTCACGGCAGCTACACTGTGAAGAAAATCACAGATAAAGGCCAGTACGACGTAGACCATGAGGTTGCAGTTCTGGAAGATGCCAAAGGCAATGAACATTCCATCAGCATGGTCTTCGAATGGCCCGTAAAACGCGCCATCGACGTGTACGACGAACGACTGGAACCGGATACCTCGATGGTTACCAAAACCAGAATTATCGATACCTTTATTCCGGTAGCCCGTGGGGGCACGTACTGTATTCCCGGGCCGTTCGGTGCCGGAAAGACCGTTCTGCAACAGGTGACCAGCCGCTACGCAGATGTTGATGTGGTAATCATCGCCGCCTGTGGTG
>CAZAMY010000625.1:0-1975 GCA_964485995.1 uncultured Sediminispirochaeta sp. | reverse complement strand
TATACAGCTGTCGACCGCGACGGGATCGCCCGGCTGCTGTGGAAGCCGTTTAATACTGACGCCGAACCCCCGAAGTGGACAAAGCACAAGCAGAAGCCGCCGAAGATAGCCGGTAGAGTAAGTGTAACCTGCCTGAAAAACGGGTGGTGTCCGGCCCAGAACCTGACCTATGAACGGGCCAGGCTGGCCGCCGCCGAGTTCGGTGAGCAGGTAATCTTTACCGGCATCGATACCTTTGACCGCGCCACCGCCGCCCAATGGGGCATTACCGACGGACTGTTCATCGATGGAAAACAGATCGGCTACGGCCCGCCGCCGAGTTATGAAAAACTCAAGCGGGCTATTGGAAAGAGAGTAGCGAGGCTTCGTCCGGAACCGCATCGGCCATGACAGAAGAACTCATTCAATGGCTCCTGGCCGGCGATATCGCCATTCAATACCAAACCCGGCGGGTGCTGCGTTTCTACGGGTTCGGGGCAGAAAAAGGAGTTGAAATGCCATGAACACCACGGTAGCTGCCGTGAATAAAGACAACCTATCCGAGTATCCGCAGTCAATCTGCTTTATCAATCCGAAGCACGAGCTGTACCATAAAAAGGTTGAATGGCTGCACGATCAGTTTGAACACGGATTGAAGATTAAGTTGCTCTATATTGAAGGGCAGACAAAGCCGGTCGGCTTCGTGGAATACCTGCCGGGCGAGCAGTGCTGGCGGGCGGTGGATGCCGAAGGATATATGTTTATCCATTGCCTGTGGACGAACGGGAAAAAGTTCCAGCACCAGAGGCTGGGAAGCCGACTGCTCGAGGCAGTCGAAACATCGGGCCGGGAGCAGCTCGTGGTGAAGAGCTTCGGATCGAGCCCCATGCCGAGGTTGCGCGATTGGCAGGGCGAATTGGAGAAATATCAGGGCCTGCACATCGTCTATTCGCGCCAGTGTCCGTGGGTAGCCCGCTTTATCGAAGAGATCAAACCCATCCTGGCCGAGCACCGGCTCGAGCCGGTCATCACCGAATTGCAAACCGCAGCGGAAGCACAGCAGGCGCCTTCGGTGTATGCCGTGTTTAACCTGATCTACAATGGGAAGCTGTTGGCCGACCGCTACATTTCCACGACCAGGTTTCAGAATATCTTGAAGAAGGAACTGGTGTAACATTATGCTGAAACAGTTCAGACCAGACGAGTCTAAAAATTTCCTCACCACTCTATCAAAAGCCAAGCTTTCCCATCCACGGCAGCAGGTCTCTGCGGCATTTACCGACGGTATTACCGGAAACGGATATGTAAACGGTACAAGCGCTGCAGTAGTGGTAAGCGATTCCGTAGAGCTCTTCGGAGACTTCGATGCCGACATCTACGCCGAGTTAAAAAAGAGCGGCGAACTGCACCTCATGGACCCGCCTCCGGACTGGCTGCAGGCGATAGAGCAGGACAGCACCTTCACAGCGAGTGCCTACACCCGAACCGCTTTTGAAGCAATGTCTCCCGAAAAGGCACAGGAACTCGGGGAAACCTCGGAGCCTCTCGATCAGTTCGAGGTAGTGCCGATAGATTCAGAGATAACGGCCCAGCTCCTCTCGGAAGAGTGGTCGGCCGACCTGGTGCTGAACACAATGACCCCGCCGAACAACATGTTAGGGGGCTTCGGCTTCGTTGCCAAAATCGGCGGGATTATCGCCGGCGGAGTGGGCTGTTATACGATGTACATGAATGGAATTGAAGTAGAGATCGACACACACCGCGATTACCGCCGCAGGGGAATCGCCACCCGGCTGGCACAACGGATGATTCTCGAGTGCGGCCGGCGCGGCCTCGAATGCCACTGGGACGCGATGAACCGGGAGTCCGCCGCCCTGGCAACGAAGCTCGGTTTTTCTCCGGCCGGCACGTATCCCGCCATCCAGCTTCTGAGAAGACTGCAGTCGATAGTAAAATTACCGCCGCCCCAGAAGGATCTCGCTTTTCCATTGATGAA
>CAZAMY010000624.1:0-1975 GCA_964485995.1 uncultured Sediminispirochaeta sp. | reverse complement strand
CGGTAAGCAGGTCTATCAGCAGCAGGCTGTAGTTTTTCGATTCGCGAATCACCTTATAACGGGTCTTGGCCAGTGTGCCTTTCTCCGGATTGGTTACCGAATACATCCTGTGCATACTGTTCTCAGCCAGATATGAGGTAATCAGCCCCTCTTTTTCGGGCAGATGCCCGTGCACCAGGGCGTAATACTTTTTTTCGAAGTGTTTCCATTCACTCTGTAGATACTGTTTGGCCGGTTCTGTTTTTGCAAAGACGAGCAGGCCCGAGGTATCCCGGTCAAGGCGGTGTACAATGAAAACCCGGTTCCGGGACTTCTGATTTCCCTTTTTGACATATTCATTCAACAGAAAATAGGCCGTATTTTCTCTGATCTTCTCAGTACTTACCGTGAGTAGACCGCTGCTCTTATCCACCACAACTATATAGTGGTCTTCAAAGACGATATTCAGGCCCTTCGGGTGAAATCTTTTGGGTACTGGTTTGAATTTTTTCTTGTCTGCCGGCATATGCTCCCGACTGTATCATATATAACGGAGATTTGATATGAATTACTATCTTGTAAGGTGCGGTTAATCGAGTCATACTTGTAATACAAGAGGATGTTATGATTACGGTAAGACTTGATCCGGAAATGGAAGAAAGACTCAAGCGGCTGGCAGAAGAGACTGGTAGGAGCAAGAGTTTTTATGTAAAGCAGGCCATCGAAAATTATCTTGAGGACAGAGAAGATTACATGTTGGCCCTATCAGTTCTTGAAAAGAATGAGCCGAGAAAAACTATTACTGAGGTGAGAAGAGAGCTTGGCCTGGAGTATAGAAGTAACCAGAACGGCTGAAAAGCAGCTAAAAAAGTTGGATCGCCACTGGCAGCAGGAGATTCTCGACTACCTGGAGTTTGAAATAGCCGTCTTGGACAATCCCAGAGACTGAGGAAGAGCTCTGCTTGGCGATAAAAAAGGATTTTGGCGTTATCGTATGGGAAATTATCGTATTATCTGCCAAATAGAAGATGAGAGCTTTACTATTCTTGCTGTGACAATCGGTCATCGGAAAGACGTGTATAAAACCAAGTAGGTATCGGTCGGGCGGATTTGATTTTTCGTTGCCGGTAGAAAATGACTATCAAATTCAACAACCTGTGAACAGACCTATTCCAAATGAGATTACCTATACGCTTACTTTTTAGACTGACACTCTGTGAGTGCGAAAATTTATTTGCACCCACAGAGTTAGTTAGAAGGCTTTACTTACCGAGAATATATTTTACTTGTTCCGGATGAGAATCGATCCATTCCTGGGCGAGTTCCCTCCAGGTGACATCCTCATGTTCCTGGCGGTACATCATATCCTCCAGTTCGTCCACATCTATGCTCCAGCGGGACATAATATCGTGCACTTCCGGGTAATCTTCCTGGATGCCTTTATAGGAGATAACGTACACGTTGTCCGATTTGAAATGGTTTTTTGGTTCGTCTAGAAATTTCAGGTCGAACTGGGTGAACATGGCATGGGGGCGCCATCCAAAGAACACAATCGGTTCTTTTTTGTCCATTGCAGCTTTGGCGCTCGCCATCATCGCCGCTTCGCTCGATTTCTGCACCTCGAAGCCTTCCAGCCCGTAGCTTTCAACCATCTCTTCTGAAATTGTAGTCATAGCAGCCCCGGAGCTGATGCCGATGATTTTTCCATCAAACTTATCGGCCTTGCCTTTCAGATCAAGAATCGAGTCTTCTTCCACATATGTAGGCACGACCCATCCCAGCGGAGCCTCTTCGTAGCTGGTGGCGACTTTTACCAGTTTATCCTTGTATTCCGCCCACATTGCTTCCTCAGTGTAGGGCAGCCATGCGTCCATAAAAAAATGCAGATCTTTCTTTTGAATACCGGCCCATATCAGCGGCTGCTCAGCCCGTACGAACTCCACCTCATAGCCCTCGTTCTCGAGCAGAATACGGGCAATTTCCGTAGGCGGCTGGG
>CAZAMY010000623.1:0-1976 GCA_964485995.1 uncultured Sediminispirochaeta sp. | reverse complement strand
TTTATCGGTGCTTAAATGTCGCGGTAGAAAAAATCCGATTTTATAGGCGTCTTCAGCATTAAAATCACGGTTGTATACACCGCGGATGTCGTAAGCCTTAAAAGCTTTCATAATATCTCCTTATTGTATCGGGGTAAGTACCCGCTAAGATTTTCGGTAGTGTACATCTCACAGAACCAGCAGCTCTCATCTTCGAAGCGTATCGCATGCACGGTTCTATCCAGAAAGCGTTGCAGTTTGTTCGGTGTTTTCAATTCATCAAGATTCCGTTTTCCGCGTAAGGTCTTGAGGGCATTGGTACGGGTCATTATCTGAACATTGACAATGGAGGCGAGCGGCGCCTTCAGTTTCGTTTTCTGGTAGGTTTTTTGTTTGGTTCCGATAACACGATAAATCGGCCGGTCCGATTCAAAATCTTCAAAGATGAGGTCTCCGTCCACAATGTAGAGGAGACCTCCCTTACTAACAACGCTGCGGTTATTAAGCGAAATGAGAAATGCATATGTTTTCCATTCGATTTTGCCGCCGTTCTCAAGTTCCAGCTGCTTGAGTAAATTCTCCGATTCACTGCTCATTTTAGATGTATCTTATCTCGTAATCCACGGTAATCGCTTTTTTTAGCAATGCGCTCACGCCGCAGTAGCGCTCCTGGCTCAAATCGACCGCTTTCTGCACCTTCTTCTCATCGAGATTGTCCGCTTTCTTGAACTCATAAATTACTTTTATAGAACTGTACTGCTTGGGATGTTCTTCGGTCATATCCGCCTCTACATCGATATTGAAGTAGGTGTACGGCTGCTGCATCTTCTTTAAGATGGAAATTACATCCATCCCGGTACAACCGGCCAGTGAAGCCAGCATGAGGGGCTTGGGGCGGGGGCCCTCATCCTTTCCTCCCACCGAATCATCCGCATCCATCCGGATTTTATGACCGCTCACCTCGGTCTCAAAGGCCATTCCTTCTTTCCATGTGCAATTCAACGTTTGATGTGACATATTTCCTCCTTTAGATTGTAAATATATCAATAAAACTCATCGAAAGCAAAGCCGCGGATGGCTGCTCTATAGCACTTGCTTTACCTCGGGCAGCTGTTGAAGATTATCGTAGAGTGAATGCAGCTGCTCCCGGTTTTGAATATAGACCTCGGTAGTAAAACTCATATACTTCTGTTTCCCGCTGCTTTTTTGCGACCAGGGCTTGGGTTTCAGCATGAGCTTGTGAAACACCTCCTCCAGCCGCATTTCCTGTACTCTCACAGAGCCGGGCATTTCGGTTATGATTTTCATCACGGTTCTGGCCGGGAAGTGGGGTTGCTGATTATCAGAAATTGATGCCATACTATACTCCTCAATAACAACATACTATTTGGAAGATTATGGATACAAGTCAACTGCTAAAAGATTTCGGCAAACTCCTGAAAAATAATCATCAGGAGAGTCGCAGCATATTTTCTGATACAGAGACGGACTGTTTTCGAGTCTACAACTGGAATATCGCTGAAATTCCGTGGCTGATAGATTTTTACGGGAAGTATTTACACATCTCTTCGTTGGCCGAAAACCATCATCCAGAGTTTCTTGATGCCGAGTCGGAATTTCTGGATGCCGCGGCACGGATGCTGTATGTGCCGTTGGAGCGAATTTTTTTCAAACACCGCTTTGTGCAGGGCCGTGAACTGCAGCACGAAAAGTTAAACCGGGCGAATCAGACCCTGGTGGTTCAGGAACAGGGGCTGAAGTTCAAAGTCAATCTTTCGGACTATCTGGATACCGGGCTGTTTTTGGATCACAGAATCAGCCGTCAGCTGGTTCGTGAGACGGCTGCCGGTAATCGCATATTGAATCTTTTTGCGTACACCGGGGCTTTCACCGTCTATGCGGCCGCCGGAGGGGCAGCCCGTACCGTGTCTGTCGATTTATCAGCACCCTATCTTCGGTGGGCACAGGAGAATCTGGAACTGAACGGGTTGGCCGGG
>CAZAMY010000622.1:0-1982 GCA_964485995.1 uncultured Sediminispirochaeta sp. | reverse complement strand
GCCGAAGTATGTGTGGATGTAAAATTCAGGCTATACTCGCTGTGAGCGAGTGAAATTTTCCGCGCCAGGATTACAGCCATTAAGCAATAAATAGGGGTCTTCATCCGTCTGGAAGAAGGCCCCCTCGCTTCATAAAGAAATAACAATGTAGTCAGATGCAGTTACTTTTTTTCATCCGCTTTCGCGGTCGTCACCTTTTCCCGGTTCCACTGCACCAGCCCAAAGATAATAATCCCGACTGTTGAAAAGAAAATTACTGCTTGCGCTATTGAAACTAATGTGTCCGATGGGCTCACTCTGACGCTCCTACATGTGAATAAGTTGTGTACAAGTTACTTTCATGATCATACCATAAACATCGACACACGTGAAGGTTTTATTTACAAGTTTTAATACTCCCAAGCATACACTCGCCACCCCTGCGGGCCGCTCTCCGGACCCCTCCAGCCGTTGTAAGAATTTAGCTCAATACCGTCGGGACGCACATGGGTAAAGTGGCTGCCGTAGTCGGCAACAAATGAAAACCCGCCGTAGCCGCCCCCCGATCCGTTGGCGGCCCTCCCACCGGCTGTGGCCAGAAAGCGATTCATATCCTCCAGAGAGTCAAATCGAAACTCCCGTGCAGTGGCTTCAACACCGAGACGGCGAGAGAGTTCCGCGGTAAAACTCTGCTTGTCACCGACCCATCCGGTAGACGGGTCGAAACTGCTCCCCCAACTCCCCTGTCCGGCGAAGGCCTGCTCAACATCTCCCCAATCAACCTCTCTAAAGTTATCGACAAAGTGGGCGGCGATCGACTCGGCCAGACAGTACCCGTTGCTCGCCGCAGCATCCAAAGCCCCGCCGGTCACCTCCGCCTCGAGCCACTGCTGCGAGTACCTTGTAAGGGTAGCTCGCTGCTCTATCCCGCCGAAGCCTGTATCTCCCACAAGGTTCGCACCGGCAGCCCGGAAAAACCGATCTCTGTCGGCCAGCAGCGCATCCATCGCCAATATACACTCAGTCTCATAGCTGCGCGACGGCAGCCCCTCCGATAGACCTGCCAGTTTCTTGCGATAGGCCTGTTCCCGCAGGGCCCAAGCATAGGCCGTGGAATCAAGCTCTCCGCTCATCCGCTGGCCGAAGCGATGCAGCAGATCGTACTGCGCCGCCAGCTCCGGCCGCACCTTCAAACCGAACTCGGCCGCCGCCTTTTCATAGGTACCCCGCTTCTCATTCCACATATACCCGGCCTTCCGCATCAACTGCAGCGCCGCGTCCCGGCCAATCCCCATATAATCGGCTACATCCTGACTGAATGAGCCCGGCCCGTGCGTCTGCACCAGCATCCCGTTCTCACCCCACAGGTGGTGCGAACCGTCCCACAACAAATCGCCGGCAGCGTTTATCCTCCAAAAATCACCATCCGAGCTGTAAGATTGCATCAGCGCCGCCACCCCGCCCTCACCAGAGGCGATTGCCGCCATATCCTGAAGAATGGAAGCATCTTTATATAAAAATTCAATCCCATAGAGGGGGTCTGTCGAAATCCCGGCAGCCATCGCCGCATGGGCCAGCACCGCTTCCGCCGTCTCGTCCACATTTCCTTCACCGCAGCGCCCGTCACGGTGCGCCTCGTGCTGCAGCGTCAGCGCCAGCGAAGGGCCCTCCAGGCCGGCATGCATCCCCAGCCCAATAGAAATTTCACGCCGCTGCCCGGAATCCTGTTCAGTCCGCCCACGGTACTCCGCAGTCTGCGGAAACCGCAGCTGCACCACCCCGCTCAGAATTTCCTGCAGTAGGGCTCGGCTGCGAGCATCTCCAAAACCGGCTTGAAAGCGCAGCATCCTAGCCACATCAGCCTCCCGGCCATCCGCCGCATACCTGCGGCTCGCGGCAGCGATCCGCTGCTGCAGACTGAACAAATCGACCGCCTCCAGCAGAGCTGTCAGTTTCCCCGGCGAAAACTTGCGGCCTCCGGGGCCCAGGGCGCCTCGACGGTG
>CAZAMY010000621.1:0-1985 GCA_964485995.1 uncultured Sediminispirochaeta sp. | reverse complement strand
AATCCTCATCGACTCTTCCGAGAAGACCACTGAGTTCAGAAAAACAGCCTCCGCGGGCAGAATTATCTCATCCCGCTTTTCCCGTGATTTCACTGAGTTTCAGCGCATTTTTCACTACAGCCTTTACCCAACCTTTTCCCGCCATTTTATTACTCATTCCCGCCCGGTATCGCAGACAGCTGAGTTGAGTTATGTAGCCAGCGGACAATATTCGGGCATAGTGATCTATGTCGATAGTCCGATAGAGGTCTACGGCTCACATGTGAACGGCACGCTGAAACCAGCACTCTTTCCGCGGGTCTATGACGAACAGATGAACACAATCATAGATATGCGGATGGTTGAACCCGCTGAAATCAACCGCGGCGGAATGGTGAACTATTATCATACCTCACAGATTGATAAAATACACGCGCGAGTCGGTGAAGTCCCGCTTTACGTGCATGCCAAAGCGCTGTTCGGTGTTCACTCGACCGATCTGGTCGTCACAGACAGAGCTGCCAAAAAAATCAAGGCCGACTCGCACACACTGTCGCTCATTCGCCGCGGCAGAATAGCAATCGTTTCATCATTTAACCTGCGTTGACTTTACCCCCCTTTCCGGGCTATATATCGTAAAGGGAGGCCTCTATGTACTGCGTTCAAAATACATTCAACAGATATTTTCTAGTGCTGCTTGCGGTGACTATTAGTACTCTCTTTTCAGCCTGTTCAGGGGGAAATCTCGGATACGGTGTAGTCCTGCTTTCACCGGACACGAACGCGCTGAAAACCGGAGCTTTGGTAGAAGTCAGAGAGAAATCGGATATCAATAACACTTATACAGTCGAACCTCCCGAATCCGATCAGAGCTTCGAAATCGATGTATGGAGGGTCGAACTGTTTGAAAAAAGAAACGCAGCCCAGGCACGGGCGAACAAATATAACGAGTATGAAAACATTTTTGCCCGCAACATGCGAGACGGTCTGGCAGTTCGAGAAGAACCGGACATAAGTTCCAGCCGCGTTTATAAGCTGCGGGCAAACCAGGAGATCAAAGTACTCGGGAAAACTGATGTCGAGGAGGAGATCGGCGGTCATGATGGTGTGTGGTATCACGTTCTCACAAAGGACGGAGTTCAAGGCTACTCCTTCGACTATTATCTCAAGCTTTTTGATATCACTGCAGCACCGGAGGAACAGGCCGGTCCCGACCTTACACCGATTAAAGCGGCTCTGGCCCGCAGTTACCGTCCTGAAGATTTCAAAGCAATGGAAGAGAATCAGCAGATCGATCTTCAGAAGTTCACCTCAGAATACGGCATTTTCAGTGATTTAGAGAATCAGAGTATCGATATCCGTCTCTATAACAAGAGATATACTTTCGAATACAACGAAATAAAACGAATAAGCGATCGACGCTACGCCTTCGTACCGGCAGACCTCGAAATCATTATCCGTGGAGAGGACAGCGTACAGACGGTATTTACCGTAGAGGACCAAACCTATGACCCGGTCTTTGTGTATTACCCAGAAGACGAGATCCAGGAGATAAGAGAAGCTGAACAGGAACGGAGAAGCGAACTGTATACCCGGCTGCTGGAAAGCGGACCGGTATTTACCAGCAGTGCATACGGAGAGATCGATTTCGAGGAGGGACGTGAATTCTCCTGGCGAAATCTTGACCGGCTGGTACCATCGATAATCCCCGGTGTCACCTACGAGTCCGGCAGCGTCAGCCTCGATCACTTCCTCGCACGAAGCATCAGCTCGGAGTATACGGGCGCCCTGGCGTTTCGCTTCGAACAGGCTCGAAATGAACCGGTAATATTTTTATTTTCGCTCGAAGGAGATGCGCTCAAACTCGAGTATGTACCCGCTCGTTATGTAGACGAGAAAGTAGTGCAGGAACGCAGCTCTTCGCGACTGATTATGGCCTTCTTCGGGCAAGCGGCAGACTAAGAATAGTTTCTATGAAAACAATACAGATATCGGACGTTCAACTC
>CAZAMY010000620.1:0-1987 GCA_964485995.1 uncultured Sediminispirochaeta sp. | reverse complement strand
TCCCGAGGTGGACAGCGTGGCGGGGGTTCCACCGACCGTGGCAATTGAGCAGCGCACCAGCCGCGGCGGCTGGAGAGCACGGTGGCCACCGTAACCGAGCTGTACCATTTTATCCGGCTCCTGTTTCTACGACTAGGCGTGCAGCATTGCCCGGATTGCGGTGTGCCGATTCAGTCCCAAACGGTAGATCAGATCGTACAGTACATACTCCGTGACTACCGCAGCCAGAGAATCGAGGTTGCCGCCCCCCTCGTGCTGGCCCGCAAAGGCTACTATACCGACCTGGCTGCCTGGGCGGCCGGCAAGGGGTACCCCCATTTGCGGGTAGACGGCGAGCTGCTGCCGACGGAGGATTGGCCCCGGCTCGATCGCTACAAGGAACATACAATTCAAATGCCGGTCGATACTATCCTGATCGAACCGGTCAATGAACCGAAGCTGAGAGACAGCCTCTCGCTGGCCCTGCAGCTGGGCAAGCACAGTGTACATATTCTGCGCCCCGAGCAGGCGGACTCCCCGGAGGTGTTCTCTACGGAGCGGGCATGCCCGAGCTGCGGTCGCAGCTTCCCCGAGCTGGACCCGCGGCTGTTCTCCTACAACTCGCATCACGGCTGGTGCCCTGTCTGTAACGGTACCGGCCTGCAGACAGATGACGACTCCGAGTTCCAGGCGGATGGGTTGGAGCCGGAGACCTGCCCTGCCTGCGAGGGCGCCCGTTTGCGGCCGGAGGCCTTGTCAGTACAGTTTGCGCAGCAGTCGATCGCCGATTTCAACCGGATGACGGTTAAGCAGGCCCGCGCCTTTTTTGAAAACTACCGGCCCGCAGGACGCAGTGCCGAGATTTCCAGGGATGCTGTCGAGGAGCTGAAAACCCGGCTCAGCTTTCTAGAACAGGTCGGACTGGGCTATCTCAACCTCGACAGGTCAGCGCCCACCCTCAGCGGAGGTGAGGCACAGCGTATCCGCCTGGCGGCGCAGCTCGGCTCCAATCTGCGGGGTGTATGCTACATCCTGGATGAACCGACCATCGGGCTGCATCCGCGGGACAACCGCATGCTAATGGACACGCTGAAGATGCTCAAGAACAAGGGCAACTCAGTGGTCGTTGTCGAGCACGACGAGGAGACAATCCGTTCGGCCGATCATGTAATCGATATCGGTCCAGGCGGCGGCGTACACGGCGGGAATGTGGTGTTTACCGGGAGTGTGCCGGAACTGCTCGAATCCGCCGACTCGCCTACCGGCAGCTGGCTGAAGCACCCGTTGAAGCATCCGCTTGCACCGGAGCGCCGCCGCATATCCGCAGATACGGAAGCGCAGTCTGCTCAAGAGCTGCAGGCACACAGGATCATGCTGCACGGAGTGCATGCCCACAATTTGAAAGAGATTGATCTGGAGTTACCGGTCGGAAAACTGATAGCGGTAAGCGGAGTGAGCGGCAGCGGAAAGAGCACCCTGGCGCGGGATGTGCTGTTCCGGAATATTCAGCGCCAGCTGCGTCCGAAGAAGAGCCGCCGGTCGAAACAGTCCCGTAAAAAGCCTGCTAATCAACCTGACAGAAGCTGCATCGGCTGCCGGGAAATCGAGGGTGCTGAGTTTTTCAGCCGGGCCTTGGAGGTGGATCAAACGCCAATCGGCAAAACACCCCGCTCCTGTCCGGCCACCTACGTGGGCTTCTGGGACCACATCCGGGCACTGTTCGCCTCCACACCGGAGGCGAAGGTGCGCGGATATTCGGCCAGCCGCTTCTCCTTCAATGTGGCCGGCGGCCGCTGCGAAGAGTGCTCCGGCCAGGGAGTGAAGCGAATCGAGATGAACTTTCTGCCGGATGTAAGCATTCCCTGCGAGGTCTGCGGGGGGCGCCGCTTCAACCATGAAACCCTGGAGGTTACCTACAAGAACAAAACTATTGCCGATGTGCTGCAGATGAGCGTAGAAGAGGCCGTCGATTTTTTCCAGGCCATACCGGCAGTACACCGGCCTCTGT
>CAZAMY010000619.1:0-2003 GCA_964485995.1 uncultured Sediminispirochaeta sp. | reverse complement strand
GGATATCTGCACGATTCCCTCGGTGCCAGGCTAACCAACATCTTTATTTCCAACAATGTTGCCCAATCGGCGGTAGAGAAAGATCCGAAGGTGCTGGAGGAGATGCTGCAGCAGATTGAACGCAACACCCAGCAGGCCATCGGAGATTTGAAGGAGATACTTTTCAGCTCGCAGGATGAGAACCGTAAGATGATCGATTTTCCGAAACTCATTAAACATCACATAAAAGAGCGGCTGAATCTGAAGAATATTATATTCGCCTATTCGATTTCAAACCCGGAAGATCTGAATGATCTGGACCGGGAGGCACGTTTCGAAATCGAAAAAATTCTCCAGGAGCTGGTCAGCAATACCCTTAAGCACTCGCAGGCCGACCGGGTCGAGCTGGCGCTGTCAACGGACGAGGGAAAGGTGGCCATTCACTATCTTGATAATGGCGTCGGATTTGATACACTGTCGATCGACGGGGAAGGTTTCGGTCTGCATAATATGGAACACCGGGTGCAGAACTTGGGCGGGCTTTTCCACCTGGAGACAGAACCCGGTCAGGGGGTAAAAGTGCAGATAGAACTTCCGATGGAACTAAAGGAGCGCAGCAGTATATGATTCGACTGATGATCTGCGAAGATGTGAAGGATGTCCGCGAAGGCTTTCGTTATCTGTTGAATATGGAAGATGGCATGAAGGTTATTGGTGCCTATCAATCCGCCGAGGAGATGCTGGCCGGGATGCGGCATCTGGGGGCTCCGGATATCGTTTTGATGGATATCGAGCTGCCGGGAATGTCGGGTATCGAGGCCACCACCGAGGTCAAATGCCGGTATCCGGAGGTGGCGGTACTGATTCTCACTATCTTCGAAGAGGAAGAGAAGATACTCAACGCGATTCAGGCCGGGGCGACCGGCTATATACTCAAAAACTCTAAGCCCGGCGAACTGGTTGCCCAGATCAGAGCACTGCACAGTGGCGGTTCGCCGATTAGCCCGAATGTAGCCCGGGTACTGCTGCAGGAGTTCCAACGCGACCACAGCAGCAAAAATCACGACGATTACAACCTCACACCCCGTGAAAAGGAGATCGTAAAGGGAATTGTGGAGGGGCTGACCTATCGGGAGATTGCAGAAGCGTACTGCATTGCCAGTTCAACCGTAAAGAAACACATTTTACATATCTATAAAAAACTGAATGTCCGGTCAAAAGTTGAATTCATGAAGAAGGTAATGGAAACCGACCTCATCTGACCACGCACGCTGCTTGCAGGCCGCTTTTATACCCCATTTGGTGTATATCCGGTCGTATAGGTACGTACTTTTTACTGAAATATACTGAATATGGCGCATTTACGGCAGCCGAATCCCGTAGTCTAATAGTAATATCACAATTCCGCCATATCATTATAGGAGGCAAAAACTTATGAGTGCAGAAGGAAAAAAGGGAGCCTTCGATTGGTACTTTAAATCAAACCTGTTGATTCGAATTCTGATCGGCTTGATTTTGGGTGCTGTCGTTGGACTCATCGCAGGGGAATCGATCATGTGGGTCGCTCCTCTCGGAGACATTTTCGTTCGGCTGCTGAAGATGATCGTAATGCCGGTTATCTTCACAACACTGGTTGTCGGTGCTGCCAGCATTAGTCCTGCAGAACTGGGAAAAGTTGGTATCAAAATTGTTCTTTTCTACCTGCTGACTTCCGCCCTGGCAATTACTGTCGGTCTTATCATGGCCAACCTCTTTAAGCCCGGACTGGGTCTCGAACTGACCGGCGTAGCCGGTGCTGCCGGTAAGAGCGTGGAAGCTCCCGCTCTCAAGGATACCCTGACCAACATCATTCCGACCAATCCGTTCCAGGCGATCGTGAGCGGCGATGTACTGCCGACTATCTTTTTCGCCATCGTGTTTGGTATCAGCCTGAGTTTTCTCAAGCTCAGCGGCGACGAGCGCATCAAAACTGCCGGTGATGTCCTGTACAAGATTTTCGACGGTGCCGCCGAGGTTATGTTCAT
>CAZAMY010000618.1:0-2003 GCA_964485995.1 uncultured Sediminispirochaeta sp. | reverse complement strand
TATTGGCGTGTGGGTTCAAGTCCCATCCCCGGCACTTTTCGAGCTCCAGAAAAACTGGGGCTTTTTTTATATCAAAATATTTGGCATATTACTTACACACATACCAACGTAATTAGATGGAAGCATTGGGGAGTATAGATTTGGAAAGATTGAACGGACAGCAACGGAGTTATTTGAGTAAACAGGCACAGGAACTCAATCCCATTGTATATATCGGAAAGAACGGTCTCCGGGAGGGCGTTATTGCCTCACTGGATAAAGCTCTGGCGGACCACGAGCTGGTGAAGGTGAGATTCATCGATTTCAAGGATGACCGCAATGACATATCCCATGCTCTGGAAGAAGCCACCGATTCGGTTCTCGTCAGGGTTATCGGAAACGTCGGTATTTTTTTCCGGCCCGCGCGAAATCCTGAGAAACGGGTGTATATCCTCCCGGATTGATCGAATCTTCTCATTCACAATTCCGACAAAATCAGTCATCGATTTGATATCAATAATCCTTACTATTATGATTAATGTATAGACCAATAGTGAGGAGTTAATAATGTATTTTACTACAGTCCCTGAGATCCTTCCCTATATGCGGGATAACTTTGATGAGACGAAGGCGCTCAACCTAGCTGGTACTGACGGGTGGTCTTCGTGGTCAACTGAAGATTTCTATCAGTCAGTGATGCAGCTTGCCCTCGGGATGCATGCGTACGGCATTCGAAATGAAAACGTGGGGCTCATCGCGCCCTCCTCACCATATTGGCTTATGGTCGATCTGGCTACTATGATCGCAGGCAACGTGACCGTTCCGGTGTTCAAACGCATCAGCCCGGAGAGTATGCACTTTGAGTCGAAGGACGCCAAACTGCACTACTATTTCATCGGGCACGCCGGCGAACTGGAAATGGTCCGCTCGCATGGGAAAAGTGTAAAAAAGATAATTCCTCTGCAGATGAATGCGACAGGTAACGATGTGCTTCCCTTTCAAGAGTTGATGGAACTTGGTAAGCAGACTGATGAGGAGCATCCTAACAAGTTCTCCGAATTGATTCAAAAAATAGAGCCCGGCGATCTGGCCACGATTATCTACACCTCGGGGAGTACCGGCACTCCAAAGGGGGTGGAGCTGAGTCATGGGAATATAGTCAGTCAGGTGAAGGCCTCTATCGAGCGTTTTCCCCGCGAGCGAGAAGGCGAGCGGGCTCTCTCTTCGCTGCCGATGGCCCACATATTCGAACGTATGATTATCTATTATTATCTCGCCTCCGGTGTTCCGGTGTTTTTCATAGATCAACTTGAGCGAATCGGGGAGCATATCAAAACTGTGCAGCCGACGGTAATGACAGTTGTACCGCGGCTGTTAGAGAAGGTGCATGCCAGGTTTTGGGAAGCCATGGATGAGAAAGGGGGCCTGCTCGGTGCCCTCGGCCGCGCAGCCCTCCGCAGAGCAGAAGAGAAAGCGGTGCATGAGCCCTACCGCGGAATAAAAGACAAACTCTATAATGCATTGATCTATCCTAAACTGCGGGACAATTTGGGAGATAATTTCAGCCAGATTATCAGCGGTGCATCACCTTTACCGCAGAAAATCGGCCGGTTTTTCCTGAATACGGGATTTCCGGTGTTCGAAGGCTACGGATTGACCGAGGCCTCCCCGGTTATAGCGGTGAATTATGCGGGGCACAACCGTCTCGGTTCTGTCGGGCAGCCTTTTCCGGGTGTGGAGGTACGCATCTCGGAAGATGGTGAGGTGTTGGCCCGCGGGCCGAATGTGATGCAGGGATATCATAAAAATCGAAAGGCAACGAAAGCGACGCTGGATGACGACGGGTACCTGCATACCGGCGACCTGGGCAGTCTTGATGATGACAACTATCTCACTATCACCGGGAGAAAGAAAGAGCTGTTCAAGAAGTCTACTGGTGAATATGTTGCTCCGGTCCCTATCGAACAGCGTTTATCCGAAAGTAAATATATCGATATGGCGGTAGTCGTCGCCGATAAGAGAAA
>CAZAMY010000617.1:0-2005 GCA_964485995.1 uncultured Sediminispirochaeta sp. | reverse complement strand
ACAGGAACTACATCAGGCCCTTGCGGCAATTACTGTCTGGTTTCTTTTTCTTACAATAATACCCTTTATACTGAGCATCTTTACGGAAAGCCGCCTGCTGAAATACATTCAAATTGCGGTGTTTTTCCTTACCGGCGGATTGAACATTCTGAGCAACCGCTACCAGGAGTTCTACGGACCGGCAATGTTTCTGGCTGGCTGGCTGCTTATGCGGCACTACGGCTTCCTCGAAACCTATCCGAAAACCAAAAATACCGTCATCATGATAATGGTGGTAGGATTTTCACAGCTCTCGGCGGCTATTCACAGCCCGCAGGTCGGTGCCTATGCCGGTCTCACAACCCTGGCCTTCTCCCTCTTTTTAATTGTACTCATTCTGATAATTTGGCGGGACATGGTACGCCAACAGGAACTGCTGAAAAAGGAAAACAGCGCATTAAAGATGAACTACGGACAGCTTTCCGCCCAGCTGGCCGAGCTCGAAGAGAATCAAGAGCCGTATGATCTCAAGAAAGTAGGCATATCACCCGCCGAAGAGCGGGTCATCCGAACCCTCACCCTCTACAAAGCCAGTAACCGGGAGATCGCCGAACGCCTGAACATCGCCGAATCGACGGTGAAGCTTCACTTATATAACATATACAACAAGATCGGAGTGGATAACCGCTTTGCCATCATCGACCTGTGCAAGTACAATTTTCGTGAAGAAACTCAGAGTGCGTGAGCTTTAGTTGAACTGATTCTGTTCTTCTTCAGGATAAGCTCATGACCGCGATTCCTTTCACTCCTCCGTTTACGGGCCTATTCAGCCCACCCGGGACCAAGCAATCAGCAGCTATCACATACCCTCCAAATTATAGATGAATGTTTTTGACAATTCAAAAAATTCAGCGTACTATTATTGAGACATGATTCATATCTAAAGGTATAGGAAATTAATCTATTATGAATTTTAATAAAAGCTGTTTATCACTACGAAACTATTACTGCACCAAGAACCACTTAAGCCGGGGTCTGACATGCGCAAAGCCAGAATAGTCAATAACATGTACTATTTTGCCGGCGCTGTCTTGCTAATCTGTATAGGAACGGCCTATGTAAGCGGTAGCCGGGTAAGTCTGCTGGCCGCGGCAGCCGCAGCAGCGGTTTCGATAGGATTACATAGTCTCCTCGTACACCAGTCGAGACGATTGCAGCATCGGCCGGAAGCCACGATTACAGAGCCCGTCCGTAGTCCCCACTCCGGCTCAGCGACAGAGGCTCTTCGCGACACCGCCGCATTTATCGCCTCTCTCCAGCAGACCGCTACAGTCGATCTCAACCGCCGCGGTAATTTTACCACCAAACTCCATCGCACTGCCCTGGAGCCGTTGAATCAACTGCTCGAGCACACCGAGCAGACCATTAACTCGATAATCGATCAGAGCGAGCAGTTACTCCTGTCCTCGGCCTATACAAGCTATTTCACTGCGTCTGCAGAAAGTAATGCCCAAACCCAGAACGAGCATGCAGTTCATATCGTTGAACTCGTGCGCCAGTTTTTTACCTCTTTTAATGAAATCGTAACTCTCAGTAGTATTGCCAGCGAGTCCACCGAGGAGACCCACAGATCGTACCGCAACGGCATGGAAATGATGCAGCGGGTAACCGCCGAGGTAGACGAATTACGGGAGGCCGGCAAAGCGAATATTCGCTTTATGCGCGAGCTGCATGATTTCGCAGCAGAAACCCGGGAAATTATTAACATAATAGACGACGTTGCCGATCAAACCAACATTCTTGCCATCAACGCGGCCATTGAGGCGGCCCGTGCCGGTATGAGCGGGGCCGGATTCCGTATTATCGCCGATGAAATCCGCGACTTCTCCCTTAAAACCTCAGCGGCTACCTCTCGCACCCGTGAAAAACTCGATGACCTGTCCACCAAACTCACGGATAGCTACTCTATGGTCGAACACAGTGAAAACCTGGTTGAAAGTGTAAAGGAGAAAACTCAGCAGCTGGG
>CAZAMY010000616.1:0-2005 GCA_964485995.1 uncultured Sediminispirochaeta sp. | reverse complement strand
TTTTGTTGATCATTTTTAACCTTCCTTAAATAATTATATATCCGTGGTATTATTTTCGGGGCGGAAAATCGTAATGCCGTTCAAATAGTTCTTTCACTTGGGCTGCCACTTTCTCTTCGTCCGGCCCTTCGACTTTTATGGTTACTTCATCGCCCTGAACCAATCCGAGTGAAAGCAGACCCATCACGCTGTTCAGCTCTACACTGAAGCCATTTGATACCGCGGTAACGGTACCTTGGTACTCACCGATTTCCTCGATGATTACCCCGGAGGGACGGACATGGATTCCTGCCTGATTCTGCACGACTGCGGTCTCTTCTACCATAGAAGGTATTGTAATAGAAAGAAACCGATATTTGAATTGGTAGTGAGAGAAAGCGTGCAGTTTTTTTCTTAATTCTCGCTTTCAGTGGCATAAAATTGTGATTGACGGTTTGATGAAAAGCGGTTCATGCTGTAGATAATGAAAATAAAACCCCTTATCAAGCTCATAGTCGCGCTGGTATTGATAACCGGTGCAGCTCTCTGGTACGGCTGCAGCCGGGATAATTCCGCCAAAGAGGCGGGCCGTGTTAAAATCGGCGGGACGAATTGCTGGCTGAGGGCAGACAAAGTGCCTCCGCAAAGACTCCTGGAGCAGGCTGAGAGCCTGATTCAATTCTATGAGCAGAGTCTGAATGATGAAGGGGAGGACTCCCAGATCTTGAAGATCAATGCAGCGGCGGGAGAGCGGCCGGTACCGGTTGGCGCACATGTATTCGAGATCCTCATGAAGAGCCTCAATTTTGCCCGTCTCTCAGACGGGCGCTACGACCCAAGCGCCGCTCCACTCTACGAACTCTGGCAAAAAGCTACCGTAGAGAATCAAACTCCCAGCCGAACTCTGGTGCATTCCGTGCTCGAGCAGGTAGATTATAGAAGAATTCGAATGAATGAGGGCATGCAGCATGTGTATATACCGGATAAACGGATGCAAATGAGCATGCAACCCGGTCTAGACGGATTCGTGGTGGATAAAACCGCCGAGCTGCTTCAGCAGAACAGGGTTGCTGATATCTGCATCTCCAAAGGCACCGCTCGGCGGGCTATCAACGGTAATTCGCAGTTCACTTTTACCGAAGAGATACTGTACGAGAATATAACTGAACAGAGGAAGCCGGTCTGTACCTTGAAGAATCTAAAGTCCAGGTCCTTGGTTTCGCTGTATGCGCAGCAGCATCTGCTGATTGATCTTTCTTCGGGTTATCCGGTGGAAAACGGGCTCATCTGTCTGGTGAGTACCGGTCCTGAAGCGTATGCAGCCGAAGTGTTGGCCTTTACTGTAGCAGCCGGAGACTTGCACAGCGGGATAGCTCTGGTTGAAGAAATGCCGTTTTTTGAGGTACTCTGTATTACTGATCAGCAAGAAATCATATGTACGTCCGGGTTTGAGCCTCATTTGAGTGATATTGATTCTGAATATACACTGCGTGTTTTTGATTCCCGGGCAGAAGAGGATATCAACGATGAACGAATCGCTTATTTCCGGTCGGTGGTACCGTTTGGAGCTGCCGATGGAAAAAATATTTTACGCTGAATACCGAGTCGAGAACAGTGGAATGGAAACAGCCTGGTTTCTGTTTCTCGACGGCTCACGCAAGCAAGCTGATGACGTAATCCCGTATCTCACCTCGATTATTGAGATCGAAACCCCGGATAAAAACCGTAGTTACGATATCCGTGATTACATGGATGAAGAATAAGGGGGATAGGTGTATTCAAAGCGGGTCGACAGGATAGCCCTGTTCGCGGCATTATCACTGTTCTTATCAATTGTTGAACTGGTCATCCCCAAGCCGATTCCCTTTTTCAGACTCGGATTGGCTAATCTCCCACTGCTGATAGCTCTCACGATGTTCTCGCGGCGGGATTTTGTCCTGCTTATTCTGCTGAAAATATTCGGTCAGGGAATTGTTTCGGGGACGCTCTTCTCATATGTGTTTCTGTTTTCGGCTGCAGGCAGTAT
>CAZAMY010000615.1:0-2013 GCA_964485995.1 uncultured Sediminispirochaeta sp. | reverse complement strand
GGGCCCCTCTCCTCCGAGAAGCAGACGCTGCCCTCATAGACATACGCAACTACATTTCGCTCGGCGGCCGTCGGCAGACTCAGGCTGACCCCGGGTGGAATATACATGTCGACGTACACCGGATCGATACCGATGCCGTGCACCGGACCCGTAGTTTCCCACAGCGAACCGCAGATTACCTTAGCCGTGGCGCCGTCCGGGCCGGCGGCGGTGGGGATCTGTTCAGCTGAAAACTCCTGGTAACGAGGCGGTGTCATTTTTTCGGAGGCGGCCAGATTTGCCCAGAGCTGAAAGCCGTACATTCTGCCGTCGGGCCCCGGTTTGGGCATCTCCTGATGGATGATGCCGCCGCCGGCGGTCATCCACTGCACTCCCCCGGCCTCGATGACACCGCTGTTGCCCAGGCTGTCGCCGTGCTCCACACTTCCGGCCAGCATATAGGTGATGGTTTCGATGCCGCGGTGCGGATGCCAGGGGAAACCGGCCAAGTAGTCATCCGGGTTGTCGCCCCGGAAATCGTCCAGCAGCAGAAACGGGTCGTAGCTGTCGGTATCCTGAAAGCCGAAGGCCCGGTGCAGATGCACGCCGGCCCCTTCCATGGTCGGTTTGGCTTTGGCCATTTTCTTTATCTTTCGTATTCCTGATTGCATTGATCCCCCCTATCTCCCCTCTGTGTGAATAATAGCGGGCCGGCAGCGGCTTCGCAAGCCGGATAGTTTAATTGTATATTTGTAAAAATCCGCATCCCGGGTTATCCTGTATGCATCAGAAACCGAAATGTTGCAGTTTAATATCCTCAGGAAGAGACAGTTTAGACAGGATCCCCTCTCAGCGGCAGCACTGCCGATCACACTGGTGCTGCATCTCACCGCGTATCTGCTGTATCTGTCCGGCAATTCCGCCTCTGACTACACCTGGATTTTGGATGCGTTCGAATGGCATTTTCAAATCCTGCTGACCCTCTCGATTCTGCTGTCCATCCTGTGCAGCATTTTTTCTGACAACGCTATCTTCTTGCTGCTGTTTCGCCTGGGGCTGTTTTTTTTGCTGGCATATCCCCTCGGACTCACCAGTAATGTAGTGCTGGTACTGTTGATTTTATCCCTGTTCGAGATAGTGGTATATCTACCCCTTATACAGGCAGTTGGATATATGGCCGGAGTGCTGCTGGTATCGGCTGCCATCGCCGGGAGCGGGAATGCTTTCTATTTTACCCGGGACGCAGCCGAGCTGCACGAAACTCTCCTGTTTACGGTACTTACTCTGTTTATAGGTGGTGCCCTGATTGCCTATAGAAGCCTGGTACAGCGGCTGCACGAGGCAGGCAGCGATATCGGGCATCTAAAATCGGTGATCTCACAGCTCTCGCACGCAAACCTCGATTTTCAGCGTTATGTTCACAGCGTGGAGTATTCAACGGTGAACTCCGAGCGGCGACGTATCAGCAGCGAGATCCATGATACGGTCGGGTATTCGCTGACCAATATCCTTATGACCCTTGAGGCCGCCCATGCATTAATCGATCAGGATCAGAATCGGGCTCAGCAGGCCCTCACGCGAGCGATTACCGAGGCCCAAAACTGTCTTGAAGAAACCCGGCGGTCGATGCGGGCAATGCGCTCCAACGAACTGAAAGAGGCGGTGGGATTGCAGGCAATCGCGCATCTATCCCGCTCCTTTAGCGAGGCTACCGGTATGGAAATTCGGGTGGAATACGGCAACGCTCCGGACAGCTTCGGCCGTAAACTCGATTTAGTACTGTTCCGGATTATCCAGGAAGGTCTGACGAACGCTTTCCGCCACGGCCAGGCGAGTCTGGTTAAAATCACTTTCTGGAGCCTGGAAAGCCGGCTGTTCGTTACAATTCTGGACAATGGGCGCAGCACCTCTAAAATAGAGGCCGGCCTGGGAATCAGCGGTATGCGCGAGCGTATAGACCAGATCGGGGGAAGTATTTCATTTAGCACCCATCAAGACGGGTTCAAGATAGATCGGAAGAGCACACGTCTGAAC
>CAZAMY010000614.1:0-2013 GCA_964485995.1 uncultured Sediminispirochaeta sp. | reverse complement strand
TGCTGCCTATTTTGTATATGCTCCTCCCGGGGTGGAAGAGAGTACGCTTTCCGAATCCTTGAATGTGTTGGCGGGACACCTGCGCAACTGGTACGGAAACACCGTAGTGATCGAAGATATTTTCCTGAAGTAATCATATTCAATTTGATACAGGATTTAACTTACCCCCCCATCCATTAGTATATTTACACATATAAGGAGGCATGTACATGCAATCCAATATGATTACATTTCTCAAGAATATGGCGCAGCAATTACGCATTCATTCGATCCAAATGACCTCGGCCGCCGGGTCGGGCCATCCGACCAGCTGTATGTCGGCCGCCGAAATCATGAGCGTACTTTTTTTTCACCAGATGAAGTACGACCCGAAACGACTGAACTCTCTTCAGAATGACGGCTTTGTCATGTCGAAGGGTCATACGGCACCTATTCTCTACGCCGCCTATGCTGAGGCCGGCAGTATCCCGGTATCCGACCTGCAGAATCTGCGTACATTCGACAGTCCCTTGGAAGGGCATCCGGTTCCGCGGCTTGAGGGTGTACGGGCCGCTACCGGCTCGCTTGGTCAGGGGCTCTCGATCGGCGCCGGTATGGCGATAGCCCAGCAAAAACCGGATCACGCAACAGCACAAGCCCCCGACCAGTCACCCCAGCAACACACGTATGTGCTGCTGGGTGACGGAGAGATGGCCGAAGGAAATGTCTGGGAGGCTATGAACTTCGCCTCTTATTATAAACTGAACAACCTCACCGCTATTCTCGACATGAACCGGCTCGGCCAAAGCGAGCCGACAATGTTCGAGTGGAACACCGAAGAGTATGAACACCGGGCTAAGGCTTTTGGCTGGCATGTGATTACAGTGGATGGTCATTCTGTGGAGGACCTACTGCAGGCACTGGACAAGGCCGACAAGCATGAACGGCCGACTTTCATCATTGCCAGAACCGTTAAGGGCAAGTACGGCGGATCGGCTGAAAACAACGACGGATATCACGGGAAACCGCTCCCCGACGACGAACTGTCAGAAATCATAGAAAATCTCAGGGGAATGATTTCTCCGGTGGATTACCAGCCGTCCAACTTCATCGAAGCCGAAGAGTATGATACGAGCTATCCCGAAATACACATCGACACCGACTATACAATCGGTGAAAAAGAGGCCACCCGCACCGCCTTTGGCAAAGCCCTGGTGAAAATCGGCAAGCAGGATCCCGACACTATTGTTCTCGACGGAGATGTCAAAGGCTCTTCTCGTACCAAATTCTTTTTTAGTGAATACCCTGACCGCAGTTACGAGACCTACATCGCCGAACAGAACATGATCGGCGTGATGGTCGGACTGCAGGCATATGGAAAACGGGCTGCAGCGGCAACCTTTGCCGCCTTCCTCACCCGGGCGCACGATCAGATTCGAATGGCCGCATACTCCGACGCCAGACTGTTACTCTCCGGTTCGCACACCGGCGTGTCTATCGGTGCCGACGGCCCCTCCCAGATGGGATTAGAGGACATATCCATGATGCGGTCGGTATACGGAAGCGCGGTGCTCTCGCCGGCCGATGCGGTTTCGGCCGAGAAACTTACCGCCGCAGCCGCCAACTACGACGGCATTGCCTATGTGCGCACCATCCGGGGTAAAACTATGATTATCTATGACAACAATGATGAGTTCCGGCTCGGCGGCTCTAAGGTGCTCAAGGAGTCGCAGCAGGACCACGCCACCTTTGTGGCATCCGGCTATACCGTTACCGAGGCGCTGGCAGCCGCCGAAGAGCTGGAGGATGAACTGGGTGTGAGCATCCGGGTAATAGACTGCTATTCATTAAAACCAGTTGACATTGACACTCTGCAGAAAGCTGCCAGTGAAACCAAAGTCATCATCACTGCTGAGGACCATTATCCTGAAGGCGGTCTCGGTGAGATTGTTGCGGCAGCAGTCGCGGGCCATGCGATGGTGTATCCGCTCAGTGTCACCAGGCGCCCCCACTCCGGCGGCCCGGACAAGCTGC
>CAZAMY010000613.1:0-2013 GCA_964485995.1 uncultured Sediminispirochaeta sp. | reverse complement strand
TACCGGTGGCCTGCAGCAGTTTTTCAGAAAACCGAACTGTCTGGAAAGCCGCCGGACGGGCTCCGATTGCCCCGATCCGGGCCTGCCGCAAGCCTCCGACGGTACGGCAGATACGCGCAAAACGATCGATATCCGCCCTGAAGAGGGCACTGTCGATATCACAGGTATGCAGACTGGTGTCGGTAAACTCAATTCCGTACTGATACAGGTTGTTACACACCGAGAGTTTACCGCAAAATGCGTCTCTGCGTTGCTGCACTCCCACCTTATCGTTTTGATCGTTAGCCGCATGCACCAATACCGGCACTTTGAGCTCCGCCAGAGCGAGCGTGTTTATCACGCCGAGTTCGTCACCAAAGTTCGGCAGAGAGACAATTATTCCGTCGATAGAACGGCGGTGTTCATCAAACAGCCGCGCACAGAGCTTTGCATCCTGATAGGTCTCGACACAGCCGGTAGGGGTAGCCGATTCATCGAGTACCACGTAACTGTAGCCAGCATCTTCCAGAACGCCCAATAGATCGCGACGTCCCTGCCGGGCAACATCGGCATTAAATATATTTCTCGTAGCCGGAATCACTCCAAAGGTCATTTTCCTATGTGCATAGTTCATATCGCTTTACTCCCGTATAAATTGTGTTATGCCGATTCTCTTTCTGCGGTAATAGTCGCCACCGCAGCTTTTGATTTCATGCGCTGCTGCAGCTGGTCAAAGATGACCGCCGCGATGATAACCACACCCTTGATGACGTTCTGCCAGAATTCTGAAACCCCCATCATGACCAGACCGTCGGCCAACACTCCGATTACAAAGGCTCCGATAATGGTGCCCCCGACTGTTCCGATACCCCCCGAGAGGCTGGTTCCCCCCAATACGACTGCGGCAATTGCCGAAAGTTCGTAGGTTTCTCCGGTTGCCGGATGGGCGGCTACCAGCTGCGATGCGATGATAATCCCCACCAGGGCTGAGCAAAAACCGGAAAAGGCATACACCAAAGTAGTAATTTTTTTTACCCGTATTCCAGATAGCTCGGCGGCGTTTTTATTCCCACCTATGGCATACACATAGCGTCCGAGAGGCGTCTTTTTGGCTACATATATTGAAATAAGCAGGATTACTAACAGGATCCAGATAGAAACCGGAATAGCAAGAATCTTACCGGCACCGATAAACTGAAATCCGGTATTATTCAGTGCGGGATCTCCCTGCAGATTCGGAAAGGTCGAGCCGCCGGAGAGAATATTGGCGAATCCCCGGGCAATGTACATCATCCCGAGCGTGCCGATAAAAGGGGCCACATTGAAACGGGTAATAACAATTCCATTTATCAACCCGATCAGCATACCGATAACAGCTGTGATAAGCACAATTACCCATATATTGTAGTAGATGGTTACGCCGAACATCGGCAGTACCAGCCCTCTGTGAATCAGCCCGCCGGCCACCATCCCGCAGATCCCTACAATTGAACCAACCGACAGATCAATCCCTCCGGTAAGTATTACAAAAGTCATGCCAATACCCAGCAGAGCGGTAATAGCTACATGCTTGGTTATGGTGATCAGGTTTATTGGCGATAAAAAATTAATTCCTTTGTCTGAAAGCAGAATTGTAAAGGCTATAGTCAGAACGAACAGGGCAATAAAGGTTCTGGCTTGCATCAATACCATTCCCAGAGAAACATTTTTATCCTTTACCAGTTTTAGCTTTGTTTTCTTTGTTTTCATGATGCTCCTCGCTGATTCCTTACTTAGTCCTTTGATTGCTGGTCAGATGGCCGACTGCCGATGCCTTCACCAGAGCCTCTTCGCTTGCCTCGTGTTTTAAGAAGCTGCCGGTGAGACAGCCTTTCGACATAACTAAAATACGATCTGAAATGGCCCGCAATTCCATCAGTTCCGAGGTTACGAAAATAATAGAAAAGCCTTTCTGCACCAGCTTGTTCATGATCGAGAAAACCTCCCCCTTGGCCGCCACATCTATACCGCGGGTTGGCTCGTCCATCAGTAGTA
>CAZAMY010000612.1:0-2014 GCA_964485995.1 uncultured Sediminispirochaeta sp. | reverse complement strand
AGACACAAGGGAGGTTACCGAAGAGGATGTGAAGCGGATTGCTGCCGAGGGTTTCAATTCGCTGCGCCTGCCGATGAGCGCCCGCTATCTGACCGGCAGTGACGAGCGCTCAGAACTGCTGGAACCGCGATTGGCCCGCATCGATTCGCTGATCGAGTGGTGCGCACGCCACCGGGTGTACATCATCCTGGATCTGCATGGCGCGCCGGGTGGTCAGACCGGTACCAACATAGATGACTCGCCTCGGGACCAGCCGGACCTGTTCCGCATTCCGGAGAATGAGGAGCGCACGGTCGAAATCTGGCGGGCATTGGCCGAACGATATAAAGATGAGGAGATTATCGCCGGTTACGATCTGCTGAACGAACCCCTGCCCGACTGGTTCTCCGAATACAACGGCCGGGTGCTGCCGCTCTACCGCCGGATAACTGCGGCTATCCGCAGTGTTGATTCCCGCCACCTGATTATTCTGGAAGGGGTGCATTGGGCCACCGACTGGTCGATTTTTGAGGAGCCCTTTGACGAGAACATAATGCTGCAGTTCCACAAATACTGGAACAATCCCGACAAAGAGAGCATTGCCGAGTACCTGCAGGCCAGGGAAAGATGGAATCTGCCCATTTTTATGGGCGAGGGGGGCGAGAACAACATCGACTGGTACAGCGGTGCGTTCAGGCTGTTCGAAGATCTCGATATTTCCTGGAACTTCTGGACATGGAAAAAAATGAATACCAGCAACTCCCCACTTTCAATCCGAAAGCCCGCCGGATGGGATCTGATCGTGAGAGCCGCGGAGGATACGGCAGCGGCCGCAGAGCTCGGGCCGGAAGAGGCCGGGACCATTCTGCGGGAGTACGCCCGGAACGTGAAGCTCACTGAATGCGACTATCATCCCGAGGTAGCGCGGGCGCTGTTTCGGAGGCCGCCGGTGCGGATTCCAGGCATATTTTACTCATACCGGGACAGGGGCACCGGCTTCGACCCCGGCTTGGTTGCACAGCCCGGCCCGGCCACACAGTTCGTTCCGGATGGGAAGATCAGCCCAGCCGGGCAGCCCGCAGCCGAACAGCCGATAGATTACAGGCGGGGCGACGGCATGCGCTTCGGATATGTAGCCCCGGGTGTTCGCCGGAAGACTCCCCATTTCGCCCATAACGGGGGCGAGGACTGGAGCGATGAGGAGTGGCTGTATGTGCAATTGGAACCGGGGGCTTGGGCGCTGTATGATTTTCACGCATCCCACCAGGCCGGACTACAGGTTTACACTGTCAAAGTGCTGCTGCGCGGGGCGGCCGGCAGCCGCGTAGAGGTATCGATTGGAGGAGAAATTCGGTGGATAACGATACCGCCGGAAGCGGGGGAGCGATTTCAGGAGCACGCGATCAATGCGCCGGTGAGTACTGGGCTGCAGCCGGTTAAGGTTGCCCCGGTAAATGATGCTGTTCAGCTGCAGAGTCTGCATGTTACTATGGCGGAGTGAGGAGAGGGCTTATTTCCAGATTTCACAGACACAGCTTGAGATTCAGATTGCTCGTACTGATGCTGCTGCTTACCACAGTACCGGTTCTCACGCTCACCTGGGTGGCCGTTCATAACACCAGAAACTCGGTGAAGATGCAGATCATCGATGCAAACGTTACCCGGGTGCGCTGGGCGGTTCAATATCTCGAAGAGGCGCTGCGAAGATTCGACGAACTATTTTACTCTTTGCAGATTAATGAGGATTTCAGTGGAGTCATCGACCGGCTCGAGGAACAGGAAAATCCTGGAGTCCGGGAATTGTCGGCAAGCCGCAGCGAGCTGGTCGAGTTGAGCCGCCTGTTGACCGCATCTTATTACTCCTATTCCGCCCTGATAGATCAACTCAACTACTATATCCACCCCTCCGGGCAGACGATTACAATTGACAACCAGCGCAGCGGCGATGTCTCTTCTCCGGCTACAGAGGGACCGCTGTGGCATAAGGTGTTTGAGCAGCCGGTCCCCCTGAGCCTGCGCTATGCCGACGGGCGTA
>CAZAMY010000611.1:0-2020 GCA_964485995.1 uncultured Sediminispirochaeta sp. | reverse complement strand
GTCAACCAGGCCCGTGGCACCCAAGTCCGCGGTATTCCCCTCGACGATCTCCATCCTCCGCAGGGCAAAGGTGCGCTGTTCATGGCGTAGGTAACAGTAGGCCCGCACGTACTGGTGGTCCCAGCGCTCGTAAAACTCCAGCGGTACGATGCTCCGCTGTGATACCTCGCCTTCACCGTTTTCATACTCTATTCGAACCGATTGCTGTCCGTTCTGCAGCGCCTCAAGGGCGCGGCGTGTCTGTATCTCTTCCATACCAAACTATATGCAAGTTTCGTACCAATCGCTTGGCATGGAAATTGCTTTTTATGTTTTTGGGATGCATGTTCTGTAGTCGAGTTCGGGATTGACGGATGTGTTATAGTTGAGAAAAGGATTGTGAAAATGGTGTTAATTATTTCGGTGGCTGCAAGTCTTATCTGGATTAGAATCCTGAAAAGTTTTGATGATGTCCGCGGGTTCAAGAGCAAGCGGACGGCGGTGAGCGGTTTTTTTCTGTATGGCTTGCTGAGTGCTCCGCTGGTCATGCTGTTGTACAATGTGGCGGGGCCGTTGCTGTATCCGCTTACCCGTGAGTCGGCGGTGTTTAAGCAGCTGTTTCTGGTGGGGCCGGTAGAAGAGCTGGGGAAATTTCTTGTGTTTTATATAGCGGCTGTCGGAAGCAATTCTATCCAGGAGCCCCGCGACGGGGTGCTGCACGCCGCGTCGGTGGGTCTGGCGTTTGCAGTAATTGAAAATGTGTTCTATGCGGTGTACGGGATCGACATTTTATTATACCGGTCGATAATGGCTGCTGCCGGGCATATGAGCTATGCGGCTATCTGGGGGTATGCTGCCGGGGTATATCTGTACACCCGGCCGAGCTCAGGTTCACATGCCCGATCGCCGGAAAGGGGCAACGAGCCTGCTTACGGCGCATGGATAGTGGTGAGTGCGCTGGCGGTGGCCGCTTTCTGTCATGCACTCTACAATAGTTTTTTAGAATTTAATCTTTTAGGTGCGGCGCTGATTCTGGATGCCGGAGTTCTCTCCATAGCCCTCGCAAGTCTGTCCTACTTAAAAAAAGTATCTCCCTTTGCTGAGATGCCCTTTTCCGAGTATCGGGCTGCAATTCCACAATTGCAGGAGGCTTTGCGCAGGAATCCCCACAATTTTGTGTTGAACAAACGGATTGGTTTGCACTATATACGCGGTCGGAATAATGAAAAGGGCCGACAACACTTGAAGCATGCTTCTCAGGCAAAACCCGAGGAGCTTTCGACCCGATTTTATCTTGCTCTTCTGGAATTCCTGAAAGCGGCTGAGTGGAGGCGAAGAGTTGAGTGGCGCCGGGAGGAGGGCGGTGCAATTGTCAGCCTTAACGGACCTGCGGGTGCTGCGTATGAGAAGGCCCGCGAGGCGGTGTTCCGAATTGCAATGCAGATGACGTTACACAGTCTGCGGCAGTTACGCCGGCAGGTGAAACAGGTATTTAGGATCTATCCTCAGCGCCAGGTGCTGTTTGATCTATGCAACGAGATTATTGCCGAAAAACGAGGTAAAACCGACAGTGGTTCTAAGGCTGTTCCGCCATTGGCCCGCAAGCAGAATAGGAATGGCACCACATATTCGGCGCGAGGAATATGGATGGATCGCAGAGGTCAAAAGGAGCCCTCGAAGGCAGTTTTCCCTGAACCGCCATTAGCGAAGCGTGATCCCGTGTTGGCAGCCAGAAAAAGCCGGGCCCTTGGCAGAATTATTGACTCCAAACGCCGTGATTTTGAATGAGGGGATATAGAAAAAACGGATGTGTAGGAAAATCGCAGGGGCGCGGATGTGCGACAACAGGCGGCGGGAGAAAGCGATCGCGGCAATAGTAAGGGGGAACAGAATGCACCCGGCCCACTATAAGAGTTCCTTTGTGGATATCCGTAGTTTTTCATTTCACTCCTGCTGAAAGGCTTTTTTCAGGTCCTGCAGGATCGGATCTTCGTTCTCAATCATAAACACATTCAAATTGTCCATGGCCCGGGTCAGACCG
>CAZAMY010000610.1:0-2022 GCA_964485995.1 uncultured Sediminispirochaeta sp. | reverse complement strand
GCCGGCCGCAATTTTTTGGGCTACTGAATCCCGGAGGAGGTGAATCCTCCGGGCTGTTTTGTTTTCTTGCTGCATGCTCTAAGAGTACTAAAAGTGTATCCGAGATTCAATCGTCACGCTCGGAACGATCTTCGGATCGCCGTCGGCGTCGTACTCGATATTCCCGTTCTCATCCTGACTGACCGCAGTGCTGATAATTGCAGCGATATCCATGGTCGGAGCAATCGGATACACGATTTCGCCTTTCAGCTGGGTATAGGCGTCGAAGAGGCTCAGATCGTCATCCACAAAGGCCGGCACGAAATTGGTACGCGAGTACTCGACACCGCCGTATACCTTGGTAAGCTTAGCGGCCTCCGGCAGCAGATACACCGCCAGACTGAACTCGTCGTTGAAGTTGCTCTTGTCTTCCAGCGCATCCAGCGATCTCCAGGGCCACATGTACCCCGCCTTCAGATCTACCAGATTGAAGAGCACCGTATGAGCGGAGCCATAAATACCCATCACCGAGTCTTCATAATCGGGTGATGCGCTGCCGGTCTCCAGCCCGTCCAGATACGTTTCAGTTTCCGCAACCAGAGTTCCGCGAGTACGCTCATAGGTCGTGTTGAAGAAGGTCGGCCGGAAAACGCCGTTGTAATAGCGCCACTCCAGCTCGTAGTCGACAAATAGCAGGTTACCGAAGATACCAGAGGTGAGGCCGTAGTTGCGGAAGGTATCTTCAAAACCGCTGCCGTCCGAGTTGTAGACCACGTCCCACTGCATTTCGCCGTTTCTCTGCGGTACCATCGCGGCCGCATCGGCAAAGGGAATAATCGAAATTACATCGTTCTCGAAAATCGGCAGCTCCAGGTCGCCGCCGAAGGCGAAGAAGCGCATTGAATCCACATCGGCCAGCGGTTGTCCGGCCTCCTGAAGGTCAGGATTGGCTTGGCCCAATGGATCGATATCTACTACCGAGGTCAGTCCCATTGCAAAGCGGCCGATCGGCCGGAAGTAGATACGGCCGCCGAAGATCTCCGGACGGGCCACATCGTTGATTGCCAACTCGAAACCGCTCTTTTTGCGGTCGATTCCCAGGTTCAGGCCGACCCGTCGTACTGCCGGAAAATCGAGGTCGTTGGCAAAATTCTCCATTATGGTGCCGTGCCCGAGGGTCATGTTGTGCAGGTTCCCCAGTTTGAGGTAGAAGGGATCCCGCTGTTCGCCCCACTCGAGGTAGTGAATCTTCAGCGCCAGGTCGATGAGCACATCGTGAAATGCTTCCGCCGGTTCGCTGCTCCAGTCGTAGTCGGTACCGAAAGACCACTCGTTGTTGCCCTGCGGCCGGTACCACTGGCTGTAGTCGAACAGGTCGTTATTGTAGACGATCGGCAGGTAGATACCGAGCCGCAGTTTCCCGATTTCGAACTCCGGCCGGATCACGGCCTTGGAGTAGGTGCGGCCCTGCATGGTAACGGTACCGACCTCGAAGCCGAGAATATTACCCAGAGCCCGGGCCAGCGCGCTGTCTCCGCCGCCGCCTTCGCCGGATGCTTCGGCAGTTTCACCACCGGCGGCAGTAACGTCCGCTCCGGGTACTTCGGCATCCTCGGGTTCCTCGGTCTCATCTCCCTCTTCTGTCGCTTCTTCGGGGTCGTCAGCTTCATCCTCACCCTCGTCTTCAGCTTCCTCTGCCGCAGCTACCTGATGACCGGGCACTTCTCCCGGATTGAGTTGCTGGAACTGAAGATTCTGCAACAGTTCCTGCAGCTGTTCTTGTGAAAGCCGGACTGCTTCAAAGGTATCTGCCAGTGCATTGGCGGTCATGCCCTGTGTGAGGGTCACTGCCGACTGGGATGAATTCTGTACGAATTCCACCACCCCCTGGGCTACGAAGGCGCGTTCCTCCTGTCCGGGTATCGCAATAACTCCGAAGTCGGTACCACGCACCCCGCAGACCGCCGATGGTGTGCTGACCTGATAGCGGTTGCCGAGGCCGGCACTGGCGGCAATTGCCCGCAGTTTTCCGGCGGCCATGCT
>CAZAMY010000609.1:0-2036 GCA_964485995.1 uncultured Sediminispirochaeta sp. | reverse complement strand
CTTGATTCCGTTATTAGCCAAAGAATCGACAGTAACCTCTGCGTCATAAAAATGGTCGAGAAAACTATTCTTCGTATAGTCGTCGTACCCGTTACAGGCATCCTGCTCATCATGATAAGGCTCTCGATGTCGGGCCATAGTATCAAGATAGTTCCAGGCCGTCACGACGTAGTCCAGCTCAAAGAGGGCTCCGCCCCTTCGGTGCACATATGCGTTGATAAACTGTCCCTGATACAGGTATTCCGGAATTCCGTCAAGGTCTATATCAGTGACGTTGACCGAAGTGGAAAATATGCCCTTTTCACGGGTAGTTTTTTCAGCATTGATCAAACCGGCATACACGGCTTTCCTTACGCTGTTCCGGTAGATGCCTCCATCATGGCTGTGCCAGAAAGCTGCATGGGTCTGTCCTCGCCAGCTCTCCTCTTTCGCGGTTTTTTTACGTGAACGGTCACCACGAACCTGACCAACTATCAGGTGGATGTACATCATTTTAGCGTAGAGTCGCTGTATCTCTGGATACATTGTTATGTACTGTCTGAAAAAGTTGGGCCGGCTGCTGGTCGAAATAAAAGTAGACAAATGAAAAAGTTTGCCGTTGGACGAGGTACTGCCGAATTCCGTACCGTCCTGCTCTCCGCCGCCGCTTCCGTTGTAACTGCCGTTATTCTTGAGAAAATGCGAAGGGAAATACACCCGCTCCACCGGACCGAGAGTGCGAACAAACCGTCCCGGCAGTGTGGTTTCGATGGAATGGTTGTGTTCGGTAAGAGCCCGTAAAAACCTCTCGAGCCAGCCTTCCTCGGAAAAAAAGCTCGAATAATAGCTGCTGTTGACCATAAAGAAGTCTCCGTTCAGCAGCAGGTTAACGATAATATTCTTCTCTGCGTGCTCTGAAAGTGCAGCCAGCTGTTGTACGAGAGCTTCGGGCTCTTCAATGAACATCTTGTTGATAAAATTGTTGTGCAGCGGCAAGACTATTGCGGTTTTACCTTGATCATCGGTGATGAAGGGCCGGTAAATATGCTCATCCGTTACTCCGCTCTGGAAAAAGAGGATGTCGTCGAGAAAGAGATACTCCATCCCGCTGCTCTTAATTGTGGAGGTAATGGCAGGCTCCCAGACACCTTCGGTAATCCAGCAGCCCCGCGGCCGTTTACTGAACTTTTTACGTATATAGGTGGTCAGAAGCTCGATCTGGCCAAGCCGGTCTTTACTGGGAATAATTGGGAAGATCGGGCTGTAGTAGCCCCCTCCCAGCAGCTCGATCTGCTTCCGCTTCACCATCTCATTCAACACCATGTTGAACTCAGGGTGCTTCTCCTCAAGCCATTCCAGCAGTGTACCGGAAAAGTGAAAAGCACCCCTCAGCATAGCGTATTTGTATAGAATTGTTAGAAAGGGTTTGTATGAGTACTGATAGGTTTTTTCAAACTGTTCCTGGGACGTTCCCACAGGGGGACTGTTGTACGTCCCCAGGACAAGTTTAAGCTTTCTCATTCACTACCTTTTTTGCTTCCTGTTTAGCCTCTTCTTTTTCAGCACTTTCCTGCAAGGAATCATCTGCAAGGATAATACACTTCGTAGGACACGCCTTGGCCCCGGCACTGCGGTCACCGCTCTGCGAGTAATCTATTCTGGATAGAAAATTCTCGACTTTATACCCGCCATCCGGCGACTTCTTTTCACATAGTTTACACGCAATACAGCCAACTTTACAGTACTTTCTTACTTTTGCGCCCTTATCGGTCGAATTACAGGCAACTATATAGTCTGCTGAGTATGGTACCATCTGCATCACACCGGTGGGGCATACCTCTACACACTGCTCACAACTTATACATTTATCCTTGTCGACCCTAACCAGCCCTTCACTATCGTAATAAATTGCATCAGTAGGACAGACCTTCATGCAGCTTCCCAGCCCCAGACATCCGAACTTACACTCTTTGTCGCCTTCGAAGAGCATATGGATTGCATTACAATCTTTTACCCCGCGATACTCATACAGATACGAGGAGGTGGCCCTTGATCCG
>CAZAMY010000608.1:0-2039 GCA_964485995.1 uncultured Sediminispirochaeta sp. | reverse complement strand
TCAGCTATCCAAAGGGTATGCCGATGGCCCTCAAACGCGGCAAAGGCGCCACACTCGAAGATGTGGACGGAAATGTGTATATCGATATGTTCGGCGGAGCCGGCGTAATGGCGGTCGGCCACGGTCATCCGGATGTATTGGAAGCTGCTCACAAGCAGATCGATGATGTCACGCACACGCTGGACATTCCCTCTGAAACCCGTCAGAAGATGGTCGAAATGCTCGGCACACTGCTGCCGAAAGAGCTGAACCGCGTATTTTTCGGCGGACCGACCGGCTCTGATGCGGTTGAGCAGGCCTTCAAGTTGGCCCGCTACAATACCGGACGCTGGAATATTCTGGCCTTTGAAGGTGCCTACCACGGTATGACCGGTGCCTCACTGGCCATGACCACCGACAGCAGTCACCGCGACGGACTCGGACCATTGGTTCCCGGTGTACAGTTTATTCCCTTTCCCTACAAGTACCGCAACCCCTTTGGCTGCCCCGATGAGGATGTAGACCTGCAGGCGGCGGAAAACCTGGAAAGAGTGCTTTCCGACAGCCACTCCGGTTATTCAAAACCGGCGGCGGTTATTCTCGAGTCGGTACAGGGCGAGGGCGGAACCATCATTCCGACCACCCGTTTTATGAAACGGGTCCGCGAGATTTGTGACAAGCACGATGTGTTGATGATCTGCGATGAGATCCAGGCTGGACTCGGTAGAACCGGTAAGATGTTTGCCTTCGAACACTTCGACATCGTTCCCGACATCATCACCATGAGTAAGGCCCTTGGCGGGGTAGGTTTCCCGATCTCGGCAATTGCATATAAGGAAGAACTGAACACATGGCCGGCCGGAAAGTCCATCGGTACCTTCCGTGGAAACATGGTGGCATTTGCCGCCGGGCATGCCGCCCTGAAGTGGATGAGCGAAAACGAGATACCTGAACGAGCGCTCCAGTTGGGGGAAAAAGCTATGAAAACCCTCAAGAAGCTGGAAGCCGAGAGCTCCATAGTTGGTGAATCCCGGGGAATCGGCCTGATGATGGCCATCGAAATGGTAAAAGACAAAAAGACCAAAGAGCCGGCATCCGATTACGCCAAGATGGTGCGCAAATACGGCCATCAGCGCGGTGTTATGATCGAGGTCGGTGGGCATCATGGAAATGTGGCCCGTCTTCTGCCGCCGTTGGTGATCACCGAGGAGTACCTGATGAAGGGTATCGAAATCCTTACCGGGGTCATCAAAGATATCGAAGCGGGAAAACTGAAATAAGGAGCATATACTATGGCAAAGAAAGATAAATACAACGTAGCAGTAGTCGGTGCCATGGGTATGGTCGGCACCGAAATGATACAGACCCTCGAACGACGAAACTTTCCAGTGGCCGAGTTCCGGCCGCTGGACATTGCGGCCAACGAGGGCAAAGAGGTCGAGTTCAACGGACAGGCCTACAAAGTGCTGGAGGCCAAGTTCGAGAACTTCAAGGACATCGATGTGGCAATTTTCTCCGCCGGCGGAGATGCCAGTGAGAAGCTGGCTCCCGAGGCGGTCAAACAGGGTGCAGTTGTAGTGGACAACAGCAGTCAGTGGCGGATGGACCCGGAGTGCCCCCTGGTGGTGCCCGAGGTAAACCCGCAGGATGTGGACTGGCACAAGGGCATAATCGCCAACCCCAACTGCTCGACTATTCAGATGTTAGTTGCGCTCAAGCCCCTGCATGACTATGCTAAGATAAAGAGGGTAGTGGTTTCGACCTATCAGGCCGTATCGGGCTCGGGTATGAGCGCTTTTATTGGGCTGAAGGAAGAGGCGAAGGAGTATCTGGACACAGGTGCACTGAAAGCGCCGAAGGCGTATGGAAAGCAGATCGCCTTCAACTGCCTGCCCCACATCGATGTGTTTCAGGAGGGCGGCTACACCAAGGAAGAGTACAAGATGGTCAATGAGACCCATAAAATCATGGACAAGGATGTCAAGGTATCGGCCACCTGTGTACGGGTGCCGGTATGGTACGGCCACTCCGAGTCGGTGAACATAGAGACTGAGAAGAAG
>CAZAMY010000607.1:0-2046 GCA_964485995.1 uncultured Sediminispirochaeta sp. | reverse complement strand
GCCAGCAGCACCATTACTATGAAAGCGGCGGTGAGATGCGGCAGAATAATCGGCAGCTTATAGGTAAGCGCCACGCTCCGGGCCCACCTCGGAAGGGTCCACAGTCCGAGAGCTATCAGGGTTCCACCGGCTACCGCAACGGCAGCTGATAAAAAGGCAATCAACAGAGTATGCAGTACGGATGAACGCAGCAAAGGTTCCATGAAAATGTACCGAAAATGCTGCAATGTCAGGCCTGATCCTTCGGCTGTGAACGCACCAGCCAGGGTGTAGCCAATCCCCCAGAGAAAGAAAAGTGAAAAGGGAATCAGCAGCGGGAGCAGGTGCAAGAGGCCGGTACGGCGGCTTTTCTGCATATTCACTCCTCCCCGCCTACTGCAGCAGTTCTTCTTCCCAGCGTCCCTCGAGATACTCTACATAGCCCGAGTCTATCTCTGGTACGGCCGACGCCGACAACTCATCTACCGGCAGGGCAGCCGGCCCCAGATCGAGCTGTGTGAAGCGTTCCCGCCATTCCTCAGAAAGACGCTTTGGGTCGAGCACCGTCAGGTCGCCCCAATTCTCCGGCTTGTTCTTTGACAACTGAGCTTCCGGAGATAACAGAAAATTGGCACTGACCATTGCTGCCGGAACATGCGGAGCGTTGAATGGGATCGACACATAGTGGATATTCGATATCGCCCCCTCCTCCATCACAAATGTGCGCACGGATTCAGGATAACGCCCGTCAAGCACCTTACCGGAAGCCGCCAGCGGGTTGTAGTCCATGTTGATGCCCACCTCCCCACGCTCGAACAGCAGATCGAGCCGCGCTTTGTCCTGCGGGTAGTCGCGCCCCTCTTGCCACAAATACGGCTGCAGACGCTGCAGATAGGCCCACAACAGGTCTTCCTTCGACTTGATCAGCCCCTCGTCGTACGGTCCCTGATACTGTTCATGTCCGCCTGTAACTGCGTACAGCGCTTGCCGGATGAAGGCCGAACCGGTAAAGTCGGGGGGCTGCGGATAGGTAAACTGGCCGGGATGGGCCTGCACCCACTGTTCGAGGTCTGCAAAACTGCGGGGAGGGGCCTCGAAATCGGCCGAATCGTACTCGAATACGAACTGCGCCTTTCCGTAGGGCACTTCATACCCCTCAACCGGATACCCGAAGTCATACTCGATTTCCCCGGGCGGGACGAGTTCCAGGTTCGGCAGCTTATCAGCTACCGCCCCGTACAACAGTCCGTTCTCTTTTGCGCGTTTGAAGTTTTCTCCATTGATCCAGATCAGATCGATTACCCCTTCTCCGCGGCCGGCCTCTTTCTCGGCCAGCAGCTTGTTGATAAACACCGCGGCATCCATCGGAACGCGGGTGAGGCTGATGTCGTATCTTTCCTTGAGCGTTTCGGCGACAAACCCGTCAATCCAGGAATTGATGCGCTCGTCGCCGCCCCACATATAGAAACGAACCTCGCTGCCTTCGGCCGCCGCCTCTACCTCGGAATAGGGTTTTTCCAGCCAGGCGGTAGTATCACTGCTCTTTCCGCAGCCGCTGAATGCAAACACAAGTACTGCGATAGCTATGAACCATTTACCCAATGGCCTCGTTTTCTTTACTCTCATACATACTCCTTTTCACACGGTGGAGCCCGGTTGAACGCGGCTCCAGATAGGAACGAAGGTCCAGCCTGACCCGGGTTCCCGGGCTCGGTGGAGCATCTACTATTCGTGCAGTCAGCAGGGTACCGGATACCTCTACCGTCACCTCATAGGTCTTGCCGGTAAAGCTTATCTCTTTCACCCGCGCAGGGTAGTCCTGTTCGCCATATCCGCTGAGCTCAATAGCCGAGGGCAGCACATACACTCTCTCGGCCGCTGAGTCGATGTCGAGCTGAGAAAACAGAGAGGAAGAGATTGTATTGAGAGCTCCCAGAAAGCGGGCGGTTTCCACATTCGACGGCGCCGTATACAACCTTTCCGGCGGCCCGTAATCCAGTATACTGCCGTTCAGCATCACTCCGACCCTGTCAGACATTGCGCAGGCCTCTTCCAAGTCGTGGGTCA
>CAZAMY010000606.1:0-2049 GCA_964485995.1 uncultured Sediminispirochaeta sp. | reverse complement strand
AAAACCTCCAAAAAGGGAAGGCCAAGGAAGTACAAGAACTTGTACAGGCAGCCCTAGACGAAGGGATCCCTGCAAAACAGATACTCGATGAGGGCCTGATGCCCGCCATGAGTATCGTGGGTGAAAAATTCAAGCGCAACGAAGTGTATGTGCCGGAGGTGTTGATTGCCGCGCGGGCGATGAGCGCCGGTACCGATTTGCTGAAACCGCATTTTATTGCCGGCAATGTGAAACCGGTGGGCAAGGCGGTCATCGGCACTGTGAAGGGTGATTTGCACGATATCGGCAAAAACCTGGTAAAAATGATGATGGAGGGCAAGGGTATCGAGATGGTAGATCTCGGCACAGACGTTCCGGCCCAGAAGTTTATCGACTCGGCGAAAGATGAGGGGGCACAGATTATCTGCTGTTCCGCTCTGCTGACTACCACCATGAAAGGTATGGAAGAGGTGGTGAAAGTGGCCGAGAGTTCCGGGCTGCGCGACAGCTTCACCATTATGGTCGGCGGTGCGCCGGTAACCGAGGCCTTCAAAGACAGCATCGGGGCCGATCTTTACACTTCCAACGCTGCCAGCGCAGCGGATGAGGCGATAAAAGTACTGCAGGGCGCATAACGCCATGAATCCTGTCACGGCCGCACTGTACCGCAGGTGGCCGTGACTGTAATGCGGTGAGAGGAAGGTTGTGTGCAGCAGAGCGATCCCGGAAGAGTGTTAATAGATACCATTTCGTTCGACCCTGACATCCAAAAGCTAAAGCAAGCGATCAAACTCTATGAAGCGTATCCCGAGCTGGAGCCGCAGTTCGAGCGCCTGGTACGCTCTGCAACTGACGTCGCTCGTCCGAGAGCCCTTTACCGCCGTGCGGTGGTGGAAGAGGTTGGTGAAAATTCGGTTCTTATCTCCGGGCATGTATTCGAGAGTTCTACCCTGCCGCAGCTCTTCAGCCGCGGAGATGTGGTTTTTCCATACGTAGCTACCTGTGGGATTGAGCTGGAACACATTGATGTTTCGGCGTACGATATGTTGGCCAGTTGGTGGAGAGCTTGTATCGAGACCGAAGCGCTGCACTCTGCCGTGCACGCGTTGAAGCAGGCGGTGCAGCAGCACCACGGTCAGGCCGACCTCTCTTCGGTGAATCCGGGTTCCGGGAATGTTGAAGTATGGCCGATTGAACAGCAGTCGAGGCTGTTTTCCCTGATAGGTGATACAAGGCATACTATCGGAGTCGAGCTTACCGAGAGTTATTTGATGCGCCCTTCCAAGTCGCTGTCGGGGATTCTATTTGCCTCCGAACACAAGTATTGTAACTGCAATTCCTGTACCCGTCAGAACTGCCCCGATCGCCGGGCTGCCTTTACTGGGCATGTTTACTAAAAAGGGCCCCTCCGGGCATACGGCTCGTTGCCGTATCCCGGGCCGGGGTTCCCGCTTTTTTACTTTATCTCCTGCATAGCAGTTTCTATCTCTTTATTCAGCGCTTCGCGGCTGGGAATGATCGAGGAAAATTTTAGTTTGCCATTGATGTAGATGCTCGGCAGCTGGGTCACGCCCATCTTCTCCGCCTGTACGATATTCTCGATAGAAGCCGAGGTCTTGTACTCGACCACGTCGATTCCCTCACCGAATTTCTTCTTTGAATCCAGGGCCGACTGGAACATGTAGGTACAGGCGGCACAGGTGTCGGAGTCGATGGTAAAGACTTCGATGAGCGGGCGCTGCAGGTTCTCGTAATCGGGCAGTTCGACCTCCACATCCCGGGTTCCGCTCTCGTAGCCGGCGACCAGCTGGCGGGTCTGCTCGGTCTGGTGGACCGCCTGTTCGCAGCCGACGGTGTTCTCGATAGGGGTGTCGTAGGGCATGTCGCAGCCCGGGGAGACGATCAGGTTGTCGTGACTGACTGAATCGAGCTCTTCGATGACAATTTTCATGTTGTCCTGCTGGTTTCCGAACAGCATAACCGTGGCCAGGGGGATATTGCCGGCCATTACTACATTGTACTGGTCGGTAATCTTCTTCGCTTCGGCAAGGTTGATGTTCTCGTCGATGG
>CAZAMY010000605.1:0-2057 GCA_964485995.1 uncultured Sediminispirochaeta sp. | reverse complement strand
GAATACTGCGGGGATTCGGAATGAAGGTAATTGCCTACGATGCCCGCCCCAAAACCGACGTGGAAGAGCAGTATGGATTCACTTATGTAAGCCTGGATGAGCTGTATAAGCACTCCGACATCATCTCTCTGCACTGCCCCCTCACCCCGGAAACCCACCACATTATCAATGCCGAATCGATAAAGAAGATGAAGCGTGATGTGATGATCATCAACACCAGCCGTGGACAGCTGGTGGATACCGGGGCCCTGCTCAACGCGCTGCGTGAGCAGCGGATCGGCAGCGCCGGGTTAGATGTGTACGAAGAAGAGGATGACTACTTTTTCGAAGATCTCTCGAATGAGACTATTGAAGACGACAAATTGGCCCGATTACTGACCTTTCCCAACGTGCTGGTCACCAGCCATCAGGCCTTCTTCACCAAAGAGGCGCTTACCAATATTGCCCAGACAACTCTCGCCAACCTGCATGCATATTTCAACGGAGAGCCTTTGGACAATGAAATCTGCTACCGCTGCAATCAGCCGGAATGTCGCAAAGAGCACGGCGGCCGCTGTTTCTAATAAGCACCGCCGGTGCTACTCCTTGGGCTCCACGCTGGCTTTGTAACGCTTTATCAGATCATCGAGCTTGGAGTTCAGATCCTCATTGATCACATTCTCATCGGGCTGTTCCTGCAGCCTGTGCAGGGAAGCCTCGATGCCCACATTGAAAGGGGTGGTACACTGAAAAGCGGGAACCAGGCGCTTGATTTTGGTATTATCAAACAGAGCGGTATGAATCTTGTCTCCTTTCAGAGGACCGGTAAACTCGGGATAGCGGGCGCAAATGTAATCGGCCGGCATATGCACTATCTCGACCGGGCGTCCCAGTTTGGTGCCGATAATCTGATGCACCTGATCCCAGGTAAAGGCTTCATCCGAAGTAATATGAAAAGCCTCCCCGATGGCTGCCGGATGACCCAACAAGCCGACGAAACCTTTGGCAAAATCGCTGTTATGCGTCAGGGTCCAGCGGCTGGTACCGTCGCCGGGCACAATAATCGGCTTTCCGTTCATAATCCGGTCGACAATAGTCGGACCCCGGTCGAAAATCGAGGGAATCATTTTCTCCCCGTAGGTATGCGAGGGGCGCACAATCGTGATGGGAAATCCGGTATCCCGCCACGCCTCGATCAATCGCTCCTCACAGGCAATCTTGTTTCGAGAATACTCCCAGTACGGATTCCGTAAAAGCGTTCCCTCGGTCACGAAGGTGCTGGCCGGCGGTTTGGAATAGGCCGAGGCGGAGCTGATAAACACATACTGCCCCACTTTTCCGGTAAACATTTCAATGTCCTGAGAAACATGCTCCTCGTTGAAAGCCACCCAGTTGACGACAACATCGAACCGGTATCCGGCCAGGGCTTTGACAGTGTGCGAGCGGTCACGGATATCCCCCTGCAGGGCATGTACCTCTTCCGGGAGCTCGTCGTTGTGACTGCCCCGGTTATACACGAACACCTCGATTCCTTTACGTACTGCTTCTCGAATACATGCACTAGATATAGTCCCGGTTCCACCAATAAATAGTACTTTCATCACTTTCACTCCTTGAACTTTCTCTATTTTAGCATGTCTGCAGGCAGACTCAAACCTGTTTCGATTTCATCATTTGCTTGCGGTGGTACATGCGCTCATCGGCCATACGGAGAAGTTCGCGCGGGATCGCCTCCGGATCGAGGTCCGGCTCTGTTTTCAGTTCATCCAGCTCGGCGAAACCGACGCTGGCTGCGATCCGATAGCCTGACTGCCCATCCTTGCCGCTGTTTTCGAGGTCGGCTTCGATTTTTGCCCAGATTTCTTCAGCCCGGCTGCGTGTACAGCCCGGCAATACGATCAAGAACTCGTCGCCGCCCAGACGGGCCAGCGAATCCGATTCACGGATGTTCCGTTTAATCGAGCTCGAAACCGCTGTAATCAGCCGGTCGCCGGCCTCATGGCCGTAGGTATCATTTACCATCTTCAGACCGTTAATATCCACAAAACCGACGGTTAAACCGCTTCCGCTGGAAGAAC
>CAZAMY010000604.1:0-2064 GCA_964485995.1 uncultured Sediminispirochaeta sp. | reverse complement strand
CGTAGGTCATTCTCTCTATTATAGAATCTCATTGCAACCCCCATTACTGCAACCATAGTTACTGTAACTACAGTTGCATTATAACTCCATTTCACCCCAACTGCAAACATAGATTCAAAAAATCATAGAAACAATCTACGGAGCTAAGGGAGGTCATAAGGGTGCACCAGCGCAACCCCCATCCTTCCGGCCCTGCGTCCTCTATGCTATATTATGTCCAGCGATGCTGTACCTCTACTACTTCTTGTTAACCTTTACACTCCTCGCCGCAGTCTCGGTAATCTATCAGGGGTGGCGGAACGGCATTACCCCGATGCCGAGTTCCCGCCGAGCCACGGAGCTGATGGTTCGCTGCGCCGCCGGGCATGCAGCCCAACCGCAAGGTTCAGAGCGGTGACACTTCCCTTTCACCGGTCTATGTGTACCGCTCTCCAGACGTTTTTATAGAAACCACACATTCTTAGTTAATTCATCCGCGCGGGCTGGTCCCTGCTGCTTCTCCTTCTACTCCTCCTCTGCAATCTCTCCGGCCATCTCCCGCAGTTTGAACTTGCGGATTTTCCCGCTGGCGGTCAGGGGGAACTCGTCCACAAAAAAGACGTGCTTCGGGGCCTTGTAGCGGGCCATCTTCTGCAAGGAATAATCGCGGACATCCGCCGCGCTCAGGTCGCTCTCCGGGGTGCGGATAATGAAGGCCCCGACTACCTCGCCGTACCTCTGGTCCGGCACACCGACCACCTGCACATCGCTCACCCCAGGAATGGTGTAAATAAACTCCTCGATCTCCCGCGGGTATATGTTCTCTCCGCCGCGGATGATCATGTCCTTGATGCGGCCGGTGATCTTGTAGTAGCCATGCTCGTCCACCGTTGCCAAGTCGCCGGTGTGCAGCCATCCATCCTTATCGATAGTCTTGGCAGTTGCCTCGGGCATCTTGTAATACCCCTTCATTACGTTGTAGCCGAGGCAGCAGATCTCCCCCTGCTCGCCGGCGGGCATCTCATGCCCGTCTTCGGGGTTTACTATCTTCACTTCGATACCCGGCAGCTTGGTACCGACGGTGGAAACCCGGCGCTCCACCGTGTCGTCCACGCTGGTCTGGGTAAATACCGGCGAGGCCTCGGTTAGGCCGTAGGCGATGGTCATTTCGCTGCAGTGCATGTCGTTAATCACCCGCCGCATCACATCCTCGGGACAGGGTGAACCGGCCATTATCCCTGTGCGCAGCGAAGACAAGTCGAACATATCGAACATCGGATGGTTCAGCTCGGCGATAAACATGGTCGGAACACCGTACAGGGCGGTACACTTCTCTTTCTGTACTGCCGCAAGTACCCGCAACGGATCGAACTCCTCCAGCATCACCAGAGTGCCCCCATGCGTGAGCACCGCCAGCACGCCCAGCACTATCCCGAAGCAGTGAAACAGCGGCACCGGCAGGCAGAGCCGGTCGCGGCTGGTGAACTTCTGCCGCTCGCCGATGCTCCAGCCGTTGATCAGGATGTTGCTGTGGGTCAGCATCACCCCCTTCGGGAACCCGGTGGTTCCGGAGGTGTACTGCATGTTCACCACATCGCTGCAGGAAATAGAGTCGCGCAGTGAATCAAGCCGTTCGTTGTCGGAGTGGGCGCCGAGCAGCATCAGCTCGTTGGTGTTGTACATGCCCCGGTGCTTCTCCTGCCCCACGTAAATGACGCTCTTGAGAAAGGGATACTCACTGCTGTTCAGATGACCCCGCGGGTCGGTCCGCAGCTCCGGGACCAGCTCATAGATAGTGGAGATGTAGTCCACATCGCGGTAGCGGTCGACCAGGGCCAGGGCCTTCATATCCGACTGCTTCAGTACGTAAGCCAGCTCGTGCGACTTGTAGGAGGTGTTCACCGTTACCAGCACCGCCCCGATTTTCGCTGTAGCGAACATAAAGGTCAGCCAGTCGGGCACATTCCGCGCCCAGATACCCACGTGGTCACCCGGCTCGATGCCGATGGACAGCAAGCCCTGCGCCAGATCGTCTACGCGACAGTTAAACTGGCCGTAGGACCAGCGCAATCCGCGGTCCGGGTA
>CAZAMY010000603.1:0-2064 GCA_964485995.1 uncultured Sediminispirochaeta sp. | reverse complement strand
TGCTCTACCACTGAGCTATTTTGGCACAATATCTTAGAATTATTTAGCATGTTTCCGCCGTTTCTGCAATAGGAATTGGATTCTAGAATAGGTCTAGAATGGGGCATATCATCAAATGGAGAAAACCCCCTGGTATGTATGACAACCTCCCTTCAAGTTCCTTTCTGAACTACCGATAAAAGGTAGTAGGAGGATCGAAGACGCATGATACCAGGATTATATACCGGTGCAAGCGGAATGAAGGCGCAGCTTGATCGGATGAATGCCCTTTCGAACAACCTTTCGAACGTAGATGTAACCGGCTACAAGCGGGATATCTCCGTGAGCAAGGCTTTCCCGCAGATGCTGCTGCGGAGAACCAACGACAATGGTGTGTATAAGTTTCCCTTCGGCAGTGCCGACATGGCCCCGGTGGTCGGAACCATGGGTTCCGGCGTCGAGTACAACGAATCGTACACCGTGTTCGAGCAGGGAGAGCTGCAGCAGTCGAACAATCCTTTCGATCTGGCCCTCGACGGAAAGGGGTTTTTCAGCATTGAAACCCCGAACGGCGAGCGCTACACCCGCAACGGAGCTTTTCATCTGAGCAAAGAGGGGGTCCTGGTTACCAAGGAGGGGCTTCCGGTCAAAGGTGAAAACGGAATCATTCAAATAAAGAAAAACAACTTCGTCGTTGATAAGCAGGGTAATGTGTACCAGAATGCGACCTTTGACGGCGACCCGCAGCGGCTGGTTTCCATGGAAGAGAACGAGTGGGAAAATCTCGAACTGGTCGACCGTCTGAAGGTGGTAGAGTTCGAGCGGCCCCGTTTTCTTAAGAAACAGGGCAGTTCGATGTGGAACACCACTGAGGAGACCGGCGAGGCGCTGCGAGCAGCCCTCGGATCGGGAACCAAAGTCGAACAGGGGTTCCTGGAGAATTCCAATGTGAATCCGGTTACCGAAATGGTAAAAATGATAGAAGTTAACCGCGCCTACGAGGCCAATCAGCGTACCATCCGAACCCAGGACGAACTGAGCGGACGCCTTGTAAACGATGTGTTAAAGGTATAGGAGAGTAGCATATGATGCGTTCATTATGGACCGCTGCCAGCGGCATGACCGGTCAGCAGTTCAACATTGACACGATTTCGAATAACCTGGCCAACGTAAATACCAATGGCTTCAAGAAAACCCGCGCCGATTTCGAGGACCTTCTGTATCAGACTACGCGGGTAGCCGGTACCCCGGCTACCGAACGGACGACCGTGCCCACCGGCATCCAGGTCGGCCATGGTGTGAAAGTTGCGGCCACTCAGAAAATGTTCACCCAGGGAGCCCTGCAGAGCACCGACAATGTATCCGACATGGCCATCCAGGGCGAGGGATTTTTCCGGGTCATGCTCTTAGACGGTACCTACGGTTATACCCGGGACGGATCTTTCAAGATCGACCGGAACGGGCAGTTTGTGACATCCAACGGATACCGGGTTATGCCTGAAATAGTGCTGCCGGAAAATTTTGTCCGCAACAGCCTTACCGTCAGCCAGGACGGCCGGGTTACGGTAAAAGTGGCCGGCAGCGACGACCCGATCGAAGTAGGACAAATGGAGCTCTACCGCTTTGTAAACCCGGCCGGTATGAAGGCTATTGGAGAAAACCTGTTCAAAGTAACCAACGCTTCCGGGGAGGCTATTGGTGGACGGCCTGGGCTGGACGGCATGGGAAAGACTATTCACAAATTCCTGGAGAAATCGAATGTCTCGGTAGTGCAGGAGATGGTCAGCATGATCACCGCACAACGTGCGTACGAACTCAACTCCAAAGCGATCCAGACCTCCGATACAATGCTCGGCATTGCAAACAACTTAAAGAGGTAGTAAATGGGTAATGGCAGCGGTCGCATAGCAGCCCTCGTATTCATCGCGCTTACGTGCTGTTCAGGCGCAGCCGCTGCCGATCTGCTCGAACTGCATGCGCGGCCGGTCATTGCGCCGGCCGCTGCAGAAATATCCATCCATGATTTATTTATAGTAACCACAGAGGAAGCCGCCCAGCGTCTAAGACTCGTAGCTCAGCAGGAAC
>CAZAMY010000602.1:0-2068 GCA_964485995.1 uncultured Sediminispirochaeta sp. | reverse complement strand
ATGAACCTATTGGCACATGTACCTATATTGATGGGTGCACCGCAGGGCGGTGCAGGCGGTGGAAGTGCATCTGGACAGATGATGACAACTTTTGTCACATTCGGTCTGGTTATTCTCATCTTCTATTTTCTGATTATTCGTCCGCAGAACAAGAAGCAGAAAGAGTCACAGAAAATGATAGCCGCGCTCAAAAAGGGCGATAAAGTGGCTACCATTGGTGGAATTCGCGGAACTATCACTTCCGTGAAAGAGCAGACTGTAGTTGTGAAAGTCGATGACAATGCGAAGCTGGAGTTTTCTAAAAATGCAGTCGCCTCCGTTCTGGACAAGAAACAGGCAAAAGAAGAAGAGGTTCAGGATTCAGAAGAATCTGAAGACGCTGACGAAAAAGAGTAACTACATTTTCTAGTACAATTACTGAACAAACCCACAGTCGGAGTTAACCTATGAGCAAACGTGGACGGTTACTGGTTATTATTCTGGTGCTTGTTGTAAGCGGAATTTTTCTCTATCCCACTTTTGAGTGGTACTTTATGGTACCCGAAGGGAAAAAGGAACTTGCCGCCGGATCAAAAATCCAGATACGGGAGTATGCCCGCGGGCAGGCTGCCAAAGAACTTGAGCAGTTAAAGGAGATGGTCGAGGACGATCCTGATCAGACCCTCCCGGAAGAACATCAACACTTAATCGAGACCGCAGATGAGCGGTACAAAATGGACGGACGTGACCTGCCGGATAGTTGGACGGTAAAGGCCATCTTAGCTGCTTTCGACAGCGAAGCAGAGGCTTTTGATGCGTTGGAAGCGTACCATCGTAAAACCCTAATAGAGCTGAAGGAACAGAGCAACAGCGTTATGCAGCTTGGTCTAGACCTTTCCGGTGGTATGCGTATTCTGTTAGAAGCCGATCTTGCAAGTTTGCAGGAACGGCTGGACCGCGAGCCTACCGCCGAAGACCAGCAACAGGCAGTCAACCGGGCAATGGAGATTCTTAACAACCGAATCGACAAATTCGGTGTAACTGAGCCCGAGATTCGCCGGCAGGGGCAGAACCAGATTGCGGTGAATATTCCCGGTGCTGCCGACCCTGAACGGGTCAATTCATTCCTGATGGGCAAAGGCTCTCTCAATTTCCATATCGTGGATCAGGAGATGAGTCAGCAGGTAGCCAACTACTTTACCGAAAACCCAACGCAGGTGTATACCGAAAGAGGGAACATTCGACGACCGGATTTCGTTCCGGCCGGGCTTGTAATCCGCGGCTATTATACAAAGGATCAATACGGAATCGACAAACTGCAGCGTTATGTGGTAGTGCAGGAAGAGGCCGGACTGGGCGGCTCGCACATCGAGAACGCTACCGTCGGCCAGCATCCCATTACCGGCAAGCCGGTTATCAATTTCTCACTCGACCGCGAAGGCGGAGATATTTTCTACAAAATCACCTCTGCGAACCAGGGAGAGACCCTGGCGATTCTGCTTGACGACAAAGTTAAGTCAATGGCCCGGATTTCCGAGCCTATCCGTGACCGGGTGCAGATGACCGGTTTCGACCGCAATGAAGCGCAAGACCTGGCACTGGTGCTGCGGACCGCCGCAATGCCGGTTGATCTAACTGTAAGTAACCAGCAGGCTGTCGGTGCTTCGCTGGGTGAAGATTCGGTTCGGCAGGGATTACAGGCAATTACCCTGGGCTTTATCCTGGTAATCATTTTCATGGTTATCTATTACAAACTGGCCGGAATAATTGCAGACCTCGCTTTGATACTCAATCTCGTGTTCATTGTAGCCATCCTGTCGGCGTTTAACCTGACGCTGACTCTCACCAGTATTGCCGGTATTATATTGACCGTCGGTATGGCGGTGGATGCAAACGTGATTATTTTCGAACGTATCAAAGAGGAGTACCGCTTAGGCAAGACTCCCGATGCTTCGGTTAAAGCCGGGTTCCGTAAGGCCTTCTGGACCATTATGGATGCCAATATTACCACCTTTATTGCCGCACTGGTACTTTCACAGTTGGGTTCCGGCCCAGTACAGGGATTTGCCAATACCCTGGCAGTAGGTAT
>CAZAMY010000601.1:0-2072 GCA_964485995.1 uncultured Sediminispirochaeta sp. | reverse complement strand
GGCGCGGGCGGTTTCAACGGCCTCTTCGAGCGTGGCGCTGATGGGGATGCCGTTGGGTGTGCGATCGAGCACCTCTCCGGCGTCCTGCCCGGCGTAGCGGCTGTCGATGACCCCGACGATATTGTAGCGGCGGGTAAAGCGAACCAGACCGTGGGCGGTTTTGCCCCACGGCGTATTAAAATAAGCTTCACAGTAAACTAGTGCGTTTCCATCCATGGGCTTATTATCGCATGGAGTCAGCCGTGCGGGCAATAATTTCAGAGCGAATGCTTACCTGGAGGTCGGCACCGAGTGCGGTCCCGGGAGATACGACTCTTTCTGCATCTTTTCTGCCATTGACGGCGCATAAGTATTGACCTATTCTTTTATAGGTGGGTGTGTGATATTCATCCTGGCGATGCGCACTTATATTTTTACCTGCAGTTCAGCACTAAACCCCGAATATCTTAATGAGCTCATTGTGGTGGTGACGGTATGGAGCAGGCGGTAACCTACCTTTTTCTGGGAGTCGGGATTGCGATGTTTAACTTCGCAGCCCTGCAGCTTACGGCCCGGAGAAAGTCGAGTGTAAACCGTGCGCTGTGTGTGCTGTTTTTCAGTCTGGGGTATATCTGGCTGTACTACGGTCTGTACCGCTACAACCGGCTGGCGGCGGCTCCCTGGCTGCTGTACAGCGATGTAGCCGTTACTTTTCTGATAGGCCCGCTGCTGTACTTCTATGTGCGGAATCTTGCCGGCGGATCGCTGTTGCCGGTGCGTCGCAGAGCACTGATGTTCCTGCCGGCACTAACTGTGCTGTTATACCTGATCTGGTTCCGGCCCTTCGCTGCGGTGGACATTACTCAGCTTCCCGGCCCTTATCCCGACCACTTCCGGGTTCCGGCAGTTCGAGTACTGAACACCCTGGCGGATACCCATTTCTTTTTCCATGTCCTGGCGGGGACGCTGGTGCTGGTGGGAATCTTGAGGAGAGGAGATTATCAGTTTCGAAGGCACTTTATCGGTGTGCTGGTCTACTTTATCAACAGTCTGCTTACCTTTTTTGTGTTTTTTGCCGGCCACCTACTGGCCAACGAGAACCTGCTGGGAATCGCCGTATTGGCGAACGGGATAAACAGCATCTACTTCTTTTTTCTCAGCTATCGCTATCCCGAATATACGCAGAAGCGCATTCGCTCCGCACAACGAGATAAAAATGCGCCTGAAAACCTGAAAGGGGTGAATATTCAAAAGATTTTGACTGAACTCGGGAAGGTGATTGACGGGGAAAAGGGGTATCGGGATCCCACTATCAGCCTGCAGTCGTTGAGTATGCAGCTGGGTATTCAGCACCACCAGCTCTCCAGAATTCTGAACGAGTACATGGGCACCAATTTTCGTCATTATATCAATCAGCACCGATTGAACGATGCCAAACAACTTCTGGTTGAAGCGCCGCAGATGTCGATTCTGGATATTGCTTTTACCGTTGGCTTCAACTCGAAATCCGCATTTAACGCAGATTTTCTGAAGGCTACCGGAGCGGTGCCGTCGGAATACCGGAAAAAACATATGAAAAAGGTCCCGAAATCGTAAACCCGGACGACGCATGCCTGGCCCCGCAGTAACATTCACCCTATAGGGGGCAGTTATGAAAACAGGGAAAAATCTGTGGTGTGCCGTAATAGGTGTGCTCTGTGTAGTGAGTGTGTGTATATCCTGCGATATGAGCGGCGGCGGAACCGAAGAGTACTTCACAGTAAGCTTTGATTCACGCGGAGGCAGCAGTGTCCTAGAGCAGGAAATTCTTTCCGGGGAGAGATCTCTAGAACCGCTGAACATGCAGAATGGCGATCTGGTTTTCAGCGGCTGGTATCAGGAGGAGACGTGTGACAACTGCTGGAACTTCGACGACCCGGTAACTGAACCCCGAACCCTCTACGCCAAGTGGAGCCCCGCGGACTCGCTTACCTTTACCCTCATTCACAGCGACACTCAGTACGAAGTTTCCATGGGCAGCGGTGCCTTCGACGCGGATCTCTACATTCCGGCGTACTACCAGGGTATACCGGTGACACAGATTGCGGGCTGGG
>CAZAMY010000600.1:0-2074 GCA_964485995.1 uncultured Sediminispirochaeta sp. | reverse complement strand
CGACTACCGCCCCTATGCCTTCCGCTTCGTTTTCTATCTCCCAGTAACTGGTGATGACCTGATGTCCGTGAATTGTCCGATACTCCAGTCGGTTGAGAAGTTCATGGAAAAGAGTAATCTGATATTTATCGGTCAGAGGTTTGAGAAAGGTTTTTACGAGTTTCAGTGAGGCTCCCGATTTCAGGAGGAATCCGGCCACATCGAAATCAGCCTGTATCACATTTTCGTGAGTAAAATTGCCGGTGTCGGCATAGATTCCGGTAAGCGCGATCGTGGCGTCCTCCGGGGTGATCTGCACACCGCGCTGCATGAGCTCCCAGCCGAGCTGGGTAGTATTTGCCCCGCACGGCAGCGCATGCAGTTTCGCATTCTGAAAACTCACCTCATCGTTTGGATGATGGTCGTAGATTTCATATTCGATATTGTCGTTACCGATGAACTGAAAATACTCCTTAACCCGGCCGAACGTACGGGTATCTACTATTACCATTCTTTCGATATGCTCATCCTTCAGGTCCTTCGGATTAAGAAAATTGAGTTGGTTCTGATACAGATTCTGCAGATTCTTGGCAACCGGATGAACCAGCCGGCTCTTTACCAGTACATGGTCGGGATAGAGGTACTTGGCCAGCACCATCGATCCTAAGCAATCGAGATCCATGTTTGTGTGGCCGACTATCAGTTTCATAATCAACTCCTCAGCGGTCGCCTCCTGAGTAAAGATACCGCTTGATCTTGTTTGTAGGTGTATTTTTAAAAGGCTCTTTCTGCAATTTTATTTCCGCTAGTCTGGAAAAGGCGGCCAACTGCCGACTCGTATTCCCTAAAAGTATATGCATCCTCATCAACGTATCCGGCAAACGGCAGAGATCCATAGTGTGAAAGACCGTACTTCAGCAGCTCATTCAGAGTAAGTCGATTCAGCCTCATTGAGTTTCCTACCAGCTATTGTTCCTCCTGTTTACATTATATCAGGCCAATCCTATGACCGCCATTCCTACTAAATAAAGAATTACGATAGCGGCGCTTTCGAAGCCGATGTTTGCGACTCCCTGTTTCTGTCTGTGCAGCAGTCCTACCAGTAAAATGGCGGTGAGCAGAATGGTAAGGGTAATCAGAAAGCTTTCGTGCGGAGAAATTGCGTGGTATACCGAGCCCTCAGTATAGGCGATATCCGCCGCCCCGGCAAACAGGGTGTCGAAGATGTTTCCGCCGATGATTCCTCCGACTGCCAAAGTGAGCGCACCCCGCCGCACTGCCGCCACTGCGGTTACCAATTCCGGTATGGATGTACCGGCTGCAACCAGTAAAGCGCCTACAAAACTCTGTGACAAACCGGTGTGCCGCATGAGCGCCTGCGAAGAATCGGTCAGCAGAAACCCGGCTGCGATAATGGCGAGTGCGCTGATGAGAAAAGTGGTCGAGACCTTCAGCATCGATTTGTTCTGCCATGAATCAACCTCCGGGCGGTCTTTTTTCGTGGCGGATGTCATCCGCGGGAGCCACATCGGCCGATCATGCTGGTGGTGGACCATACGAATACCGAAGCCGTACGTCAGAAACATCAAAGGGGTCGCAATATGAATGTGGAAAATGTGAATATCCGGACCGATACCGGCCAGTAGAGCTATCGACAGCATTATGATCAATAGGGCACCCTGAGTCATGTTTTCCACAGAGGCCGCAGCGTGTTCCAGATTCGATTTTCTGTAACTGATATCGGCGATTGAGAGGAATACCGTCTGAATTGCAATACCGCCAAAGGCGTTCGATATTGCCAGCTCGGGTAACCCCCGGCCGGCAGCCAGAAGCGTTACGGTAAGGCCTGAAAGCGAGGTCACCGCCCCGAGCAGCACGGCGCCAACCACCGCCTCACCGAGACCGGTGCGGTCGGCAATGATGTCGGCACTGCGGCTGAGTCCGATGCCCGCATAGGTGATTACCAGTACGGCACACAAAAACAGGCCGATGGTACCGGCCATACCGGAAGTAAGGGTGTTGGAAAGCGAGTTCAACCAGTAGATCACATTCATACCTATGCTAAAGCATAAGATAGAGCGGCAGAACGGTCAGC
>CAZAMY010000599.1:0-2086 GCA_964485995.1 uncultured Sediminispirochaeta sp. | reverse complement strand
GGGTGGATGCCGAAACCGGAGCCGCATTTACCGGCTACAACGATGTACAAATTCCCGCCGATACCGGCACTCGCTTCTCCCTGGCCGACGATCTGGAAACCGACCCGGTGTGGTTCTACCGCCTGCAGGCCGGGCTGGACATTGGGCGCCACTCGGCCTTTGTGCTGTACGCCCCCCTGCTGGTCGAAAGCACCGGCACCAGCTCTGCCAACATAGTTTTCTACGGTAAAAACTTTACCGCCGGCACCGAACTCACCGGTACCTACAAATTCAACAGCTACCGGTTTACCTACGCTTACTCTTTTGTGCAGAAACCCAGGTTTCTGCTGGCCGCCGGGCTGACCGGTAAGATCCGCGACGCCTACATCAAACTCGAAGACAACGCCGGGGGGACGAGTTCCAAGCGGACCGACCTGGGCTTCGTTCCGCTCATCCACCTCAAACTGCAGTGGTTTGCTACCCCGCAGTTCTCGCTGCTGCTGGAAGGCGACGGACTGGCCGCACCGCAGGGACGGGCTGAGGATTTCCTGCTGGCCGCGGTCTACTCTCCCCGTCCGGATATGGAGCTGCGGCTCGGTTACCGCATCCTGGAGGGCGGCTCCGACGGTGGTGGCTCGGTTTATACCTTCAGCATGTTTCACTATGCCGCCGCGGGTATACGATGGAAGTTCTGACGGCTGGGCGGGAAGCTCCGTTCAATGACCAACGCAATCAAGCTTGACCTGCGGGGTATGTTGGAATATGATTTGAACGGTTTATATAAGGAAACAGGATGCAGGATATATCCGAATATACCTCCGAGACCACCAATGCCGAACTCTACAAATTCCTGTCGGAGGCAGTTATTCACAATCACATATCGGATTTTTCCGATCTGCTCACTCTCTGTCGTAATATACCCGTCAATTCAAAAACCCGGCCGGTATACGAAAGTCTGTTCGTGCTCATCCGCAAACTCTACTGGGGCTTTTTCCGCGATGTAGACCGAATCGTATTTCCAAAGGTCTGGAAAGAGATTGTTCTCCCGAATGAACGCTTTCCCCACTGCGGTGACCTGAAGAAAAATCTTACCATCTCGAATATCTTCGTCGGTATTCTTGATCTGCACGGTTACACCAGTTTCTGCGACAAGCATAAAAACAACCTCTCAATGCTGAAGGCTTTGGATCAGCTGATCCAGGTCGAACTCATGAAGCTGGCGCGGGCCCGGGATGTGATATTGCAGCGACAACGCGGAGATGAAATAGTCCTGGTCGGCACCAGCGCCCGCGATCTGATAGACCTGACCCTGGACATCATCGATGTATTTGCCCGCAACACAGAAAAGAACAAGAAGTTCAAACACTCCCTGCCGGATATGCATGTCTCGGCCGGTATTGCCGGGGGCAACAAGTTCACCCCTTTTATCATCACACGCGACGGGGATTTATCCGGAGGTGTAGTCAACACCGCCGCCCGTCTGCAGACCCGGGCCAATGAACTCTCCGATAGCCGCTCTCGTATTCTGGTTCGACGCACTACCTTCCACAGTTTTGAAGCGGAAACCAAACATATACCAAAGGTCGACTTAAGAGATCCCCCTATTCATTTCATCGATTCCGGCTTTATCCGTTTCAAAGGTATAGATGTGGCCGTATGTGAGGTGCTTTTTGAGAAAAATGACCAGTACAGGGTCATGATCGAGAAGGATCTGCAAAATCTGATGAAATCAATCGAAAACAGATCATGGAAAGAGGGGGTGTTCGAAAATCTGCTCATGCTGCTCGTACGCCTGTATAAGTTCATGCCGCCGTTCCGGGTCGAGACGAGCACAAAGGGGGTTATAAGCCGCCTCGAAAACGAAGACCTTATTCACATGGCCAGAAAGATCTTACGCTACTTCAAGGAAGATCAGAACTACCTCGACGCCTTTATCGAACTGGAATATCTCATCAAATACTCCCGATCCATCCGCGGCTTCGATCCGCTCATCATCGAATATGCCGAACTGATCCTAGAACATTACCGCAGTATTGTAACCGATTTCGAAGTACAGCTTGAATCCAGAATAAAGGAGATGGCCGAATCGACGCTTTCGGCGAAGGCG
>CAZAMY010000598.1:0-2091 GCA_964485995.1 uncultured Sediminispirochaeta sp. | reverse complement strand
GTATTAATAGTTAATTAAATATCAATAAATAAATATCGATTAAAAAGTATCAATAAGAATTCAGAAGGTCAATAGGTAATAAAGAGAAATTTACTCTTTGCTTGAATTAGGAGATATGGGAAAGGAGGGTTTTGACACCGATAGCAATCAGAATTAGGCCACCGGCATATTCCACTTTATCTTCTAGCAGCATATACAGCTTCTCGCCGGCTTTCATGCCGAATGAGCTCATGAAGAAGGTCACAATGCCAATAACGAGTGCGGGCACTAAAATGGGGTAGCCCAGCACTGAGAAGCTCAAACCGATGGCCAGGGCGTCTATACTGGTGGCGACAGCCATGGCACACAGCCTGCCCGGGTGCATTACTACCGACTCGTCGGGAGCCGGGCAGCCGCTATTGGTTTTCCATCCTTCGTGAATCATCTTCAGTCCGATGGTGCAGAGCAGCCCAAATGCGAGCCAGTGATCCCAGGACTGGATTGCCTCGCGCAGGTATACGCCGCCCAGCCATCCGAGAATCGGCATTCCGGCCTGAAACAATCCGAACCACAGTCCGACGGTTACTGCATGGCGCAGGCTGCATTTCTCGAGAGCACAGCCGTTTGACAGAGATACCGCAAAGGCATCGAAACTGAGGCTGAAGGCAATTCCTGTAATCAAGAGGGGCGACATACTCCTGTACTATACCAGAAACCGTTTCTCTTTCAAATAGTGACAGCAATTCTAATTTCCTACTTGCATGAACGGTTAAAAGCCATGATTATTAATGCAAGGAGGATGCACATGAATTTACAAGAATATGTTGAAAGCAAAAAAGCGGAGCTGAATCGAAGAACCCATTTCTCAACTGATGACGCCATCGAACAGACCGCGCGCGATCTGGAGAAAATGGGATATGAACCTCCTGTATTTCTGCCGGTAAAAGGATTTCTGCGTTTTCGGGTGAAAGATATTCACAACGAACTCGATCGTATTGCCGCACTTGATCCGAAAGAGGTTGAAGGTCTCAAGCTTGCCCAGGAAAAATCTCCCGAAGAGGTAAAAAAGCGCGATATCGATATTCTCACCAATCAGTTTCTACTTCTCGAACGCCTGCGGACTGGTGAGCCGGAGGCATGGGATGAAATACATGAGCTGTATGAAGACGATTGATGAAGTAATTTCAGTGCCTACATAAACTCAGGATATACACAATATGAATGGGAACCCGGTATCGATGTGCAGGATGAGGGCATGCGCCAAGTTTTTAGTTATGATACCGAGGGTCTGGAGTTGTTGAGTGTTCGGACAGGTCTTTCTTATAAAAACTTTGATATAGTTACATTGCTCTATGAAAAGCCTTTTGAAAAAACCGAGAGACAAACGGATATGCTCGCTGTTCATAATGAGAGCAGGGGGGTGGGACTGGAAAAACTCATTTTTAGTGTATCTGGCGGTTTTTTGGGGTATATGAACGGAATCTATGAAGAGTTTAGTACAGCGAACTGGCTCTACGGTTCGGCAAGAGCGGAACAGAATGTGTATTATATAGATAGTGCTGAAAATGTGAGCGAGTTCAATGCTGGCCGATTTTGGACACGAGTTTGTTATATGGAATCCTGCAGCTGCCCTATTGGATCTGACCGGTTTTATTGCCACTATGTGAGTCAGGGCCCCGCAGAGATCTCAACGGAATCAACATGGACATCTCCTATAAAAAATCAAGCCAAGCGACAATTGATGCCTACTATGTTCCCAGCTCTTCTGCAGTTGATTACATCTCGGCCGTTGTTGACCTGTGGTATCAGCTCCCTTTAAATGAAAATTTAAAGGTGTTACTCGGATACAAATATGAAATTACCGAGTGGTCATACGAAGATTACACGCACACTGTCGTATTTGATCAGTATCTTTTTAATGTGGTTTATCTTAACTTTACAGTGAGCCTTTCTGAGTGTTAAACATCTTGTGGCCGGAGCGGCAATACCACTATATGTAGTAGACTGAGGGTGTGCACCACACTATTTGTACTGCCCAAAATTCGCCCAAAAAAAAGCTTTACAACTGATATATTTGCTGTATAATAAAAAAAGATTTCATAATACGGGAAA
>CAZAMY010000597.1:0-2095 GCA_964485995.1 uncultured Sediminispirochaeta sp. | reverse complement strand
ATCCTGGAAGATCTTCCTGAGCTCGACGCGGCGATTATCCCGATTGGCGGGGGCGGCATGATATCCGGCATCGGCACTGCCCTGAAAGCTGCCGGTCGTCCGGTTCGTCTGATCGGCGTAGAGCCTAAGGCTGCTCCGGCGGCCTACCGTTCAATCCGGGACGGGGTCTGCTGCAGCAGTCTTACTCCCGACCCCTCGATTGCCGACGGATTGCTCAGCGGGGTCCATGAGATGACCTTCTCCATTTTCAGGGAGCTCGTCGAGCGAGTGGAGCTGGTGAGTGAGGGCGAGCTGAAAGAGGCGGTAGTTCATTTTCAGCGCTGGGAGCAGCTGATGGTAGAGCCTTCCGCCGCCATTGGTTTAGCGGCTCTTCTTCATCATACTGAAAATATGGGCGGTAAAAAGGTTGTGCTGATCCTCACCAGTCGGAATATCGATGCCGCACTCTATAACCGAATTGTTTCATAACAGGTTTTAAAAAAAGGGCCGCCTCGTAGCAAGACGGCCCCGGTTAAGCTTGTGTTCTTACTGTGAATTAATCGGCGGTGCCGATTGCTATTTCACCCGTAACGGTTGAATCATCAGTAATATTTGCACTCTCGCGCAGCTCCTCAGTGGCAAAGTAGAGGTTGCCGTCGATGGTGCCGCCGCCGGTCAGTTCAAAGCCTTCCTCTTCGACGTACACGTCACCGGCTACCGTTCCGCTCTGGATGCGAGTATTCATGTGATGCACGATTAAGCGCGGTACGGTGAGGGTATAGCGGTCGGTTACATTGCGGTCCTGATCCTGGGCATAGAGGGCCAGTTTACGGCGCGGTGCTTCAGCGCCTTCCTCTTCGTAAGTTGCACCATAGATCATTACCTCTTCATCTACGCTCACATCACTGTTGAATAAAACGATCCAAGCGCCCACCGGTCCCAGGGCTTCCTGAAGATTCTGAGCATTGGTGGCGGTCATTTCAGTTGGCTGTGACACCGCATCGACGCTTTCGCCTACCATGACCTCGCCCATTACCGTTGAATCGTCGGTAATATTGGCGCTTTCGCGCAGCGCTTCACTGGCAAAATAGAGATTGCCGTTGATGGTTCCGCCGCCGGTAAGTTCGAAGCCTTCGGCCTCAACAAACACATTGCCGGCGATTTCACCGCTCTGAATGCGGGTATTCATGTGCCGGACAATTAGCCGCGGAGTGGTCAATGTGTAACGTGCAGTTACGTTACGGTCTTGATCCTGAGCATACAAGGCCAACTTGCGGCGCGGCTCCTCGGCGCCCTCTTCTTCATATACTTCGCCGGACACAACAACCTCCTGGCCGACCGTGAGGTCTCCGTTGAACAGGATAATCCAGGAACCCTCAGGTCCTACGGCTTCCTGCAGATTCGAAGCATTGCTTGCCGTCAACTCAGTAGGCCGCGAGGTTGCATCTACTTCGGCGGTCTCTTCGGTCGCCTCTTCAGCTTCCTGTTCACCGCCTCCGCAGCCGATAAACGCAAAGGCTGCAAGTGTGATAATCAACAGAAAAATAATTGCTTTTTTCATATAATTCCCCCTTGAATCATTGTTTAAACCAAACATAATAAATAAGAGCGCAGCTTTAAAGAATTCTAAGTAAAAAAGTCGTGATCTTTGCGTGCTGCATGAAGATATGTGTAAAATACGCTACAATATTGGCAGGAGGCTCAGAACTATGAAAGTTATTGTGGCCGGCTGCGGAGCTCTGGGCAGTATATACGCCGCCGGACTGATGAAAAGTGGCGCGGAGGTACAAGTGTATCAGCGCCCTGGGGCTACTTTTGATGCAATCCGGCAGCAGGGTGGGGTAAAAATCGTAAAAATGGAAGGAAGTCGGGCCGAACTCCTCCCGATCAAGCGGATCTCTGAAAATGCGGATGAGCTTGAACCAGCTGATTTGATTGTGGTGTTGGTAAAAGCCTACAGTACGAAAGAGCTGAAGCCGCTGAGTGCTTGTTTGCGTGCGGATGGAGTGGCGCTGACGCTGCAGAACGGCCTGGGAAACGCTGAGCTCTTGTCGGATATTTTCGGAAAGAGCGAATCGCCGCCGGCGTAGCTACCTACGGGGCCTTTACTAAGTCG